>CAZOSY010000127.1:0-7898 GCA_964582565.1 uncultured Bacteroidales bacterium
AAATAATATTTTTATACTGAAATTCAATATCTTTGGAATTTTTGAGCAAAGCACTAATTATGAAACCAGTAAAAATTTTATCTGTTACATTACTAATCAATGTTTTGGTTATATCATCTGTCTGTTCACAGGAATATTTTCAACAGACAGTTAATTACAAAATCAATGTGAGATTAGATGATGTTAAAAACGAGCTGTTTGCCAATGAAACAATAGAATATACAAACAATTCGCCGGATACATTAAGTTTTATTTATTTTCATCTGTGGATTAATGCTTACAAAAACAATAATACAGCTTTGGCAAAGCAAATGCTTGAAAACGGCAACACGGATTTTTATTTTTCCAAACAAAGCAATAAGGGATATATTGATTCACTGGATTTTAAAGTTAACGGAGAAAAAATAAAATGGGAAACGGATTCTGTTTATATTGATATTTGCAAATTATACTTAAACAAACCATTAAAAGCAGGTGAGACAATATTTATTACAACACCTTTTTATGTAAAAATCCCTGAAATTTTTTCCCGTATGGGACATTATAAACAATCGTATCAGATTTCGCAGTGGTATCCAAAGCCCGCTGTATATGACAAATATGGCTGGCATCAGATGCCATATCTTAATCAGGGCGAATTTTATTCTGAATTTGGCTCATTTAATGTTTTAATAACTGTGCCAAAAAATTATGTTGTTGCTGCTACAGGTAATTTATTAAACATAAATGAAAAAAAGTGGATAGACGAAAAAGTTAGGAAAACAGAACAAATACAAAATTTTAATGAACAGGATATGTCTTTTCCTCCTTCTGACTCCCTGACAAAGTCCTTACGTTTTATTGAAAAAAATATTCACGACTTTGCATGGTTTGCAGACAAACGATACTATGTTTTAAAATCTCAGGTTGAATTGCCAAAATCAAAACGCAAAGTAAATACTTATGTATATTTTTTTAATGACCAGGCTTATCTTTGGAAAAATGCTTTGGAATATGTTAATGATGCTATAAAATATTATTCTTTATGGTATGGCGAATACCCATATAATAACTGTACTTCTGTGCTTGGTTCTCTTCCTGTAGGTGGAGGCATGGAATATCCAACAATTAATATAATTGGAGAAATGTCAGATAAATACGACCTTGAAGCTACTATTATGCACGAGACAGGTCATAACTGGTTTTATGGAATGCTTGGTTTTAACGAAAGAAGATATCCATGGATGGATGAAGGTATTAACACTTTTAGTGAAGCCCGGTATATAAATACAAAATATCCAAATAATCGGCTTTATAAATTTTTTGCTGGCAGAAAAACAGCAAACTTGTTAGGTATTTTAAATGAAAAATACAAATATATGCAGGAAATGGCTTACCTTTTTACAGCACGAAATAATACTGACCAACCGATTTCATTAAGTTCTGAAGATTATACAATGATCAATTATGGAGCTATTGTATATTATAAAGCAGCTTTTTCAATTGATTATTTGAAAAATTATCTTGGCGAAAAAAAATTTAATGAAATAATGCAAAAGTTCTTTAAACAATGGCAATATAAACATCCTTATCCCGAAGATATTAAAAAATGTTTTGAAGAAAATTCTGACAAAAATCTTGACTGGTTTTTTAACGATGTTTTAAATACAACAAAAAAAATTGATTATAAAGCAAAAACCATAAAAGATAATAAACTGACTGTCAGGAATTTAGGCAAAATTAATTCTCCTCTAAATATATCAGAGATAAAAAACAATAAAGTTGTTTATTCACAATGGTATGATGGATTTAAAGGCGAAAAAAAATTTAAAATCAATAAAAAAGATGCTGACAAAATTGTTATTGATTATTCAAAAAATATGCCTGATGTAAACAGAAAAAACAATACAATAAAGACGCATGGAATATTTAAACAAATTGAGCCGATAAAGTTCAAAATGTTTGGAATTATTGAAAATACCAATAAAACGCAAATTAATTTTATTCCTGCTTTTGGCTGGAATAACTATAACAAATGTATGCTTGGCATAATTCTTAATAGTCCGATTGTTCCATACCAAAAATTTGATTATCTGCTTATGCCTCTTTATAGTTTTGGAAAAAGTGATTTTGCCGGCTCAGGAAACATTTCATATAAAATATTTCCAAATAATAATTTTATACAAAATTTAAAAATCAGTTTGTCTGTCTCTCAATATTCCTTTGGGATTGAAAAAGATGCAAATTTTCAACGATACGAAGCAAAGACAGAGATTAATATCAGAAAATTATATCCGCGAAGCAGCATAAATAATACTGTTACAATTAGCTCAATATCAGCAAGTGATTTAGAAGATTATTTTTATAATGATAAACAGACACATAAATTTTTTTATAATATAAAATATGACTTAACAAACAGACGTAAAATCAATCCTTACAATATTTCAGTAAATATTCAGACAAGTAAGGGATTTGTTAAAAGCTGGATTGAAACAAATTATAAAATAACCTATAATAAAGTTAATAAAGGTCTGGATATTCGCTTTTTTGCAGGCAAATTTCTTTATAGCGATAATAAATACTATGGAAATTACAATTTCCGCCTTTCCGGCTCAACAGGTTATCAAGATTATACTTTTGATAATATGTTTTTAGGACGCATGGAGTCAATTAGTAATAATTCTGATAATCACTTATTATCACAACAATTTGTAAAAAATGACGGAGGTTTTACAACTTATGCTTATTTGGGACAAACAGATAATTGGTTGACAAGCATAAATTTAACAACAAGTTTACCTTTAAAAATACCATTGAAAATCTATGCAAATATAGGCACTTATTATAATATCAAAAAATATAATTTATCAAAATTTATCATCTGTGAAGCAGGAATTGAACTTCCTATAATTAAAAATATATTTGTAATCTATGCTCCTGTAATAATGTCAGAAGATTTAAAAGAAAATAATGATTATATTACTGATAATTACTGGCAAAAGATACGTTTTGTTCTCAACCTGAACATATTATTAAAAACTGTATTTTATTTTCAATCGGGAAATATTATATAGTGTTTGAACCTTGTTGTATCGTATTTTAAGTAAGGATTATATTAATACACAACAAGAATTGTAGAGACGAGGCATGCCTCATCTCTACATCTTATGATTCCACTATATTAATAATTTTTCTATATCATAAAACGAGGTGTATATTTCATATTTTATTCAGGATATTCAACTCTAAGATGATAAATATTCATCAGTTGTTTTTTTAATATCTTTTTTATTGTCATAATATCTCTGAAAGTTATATCAGAATTGACAAATTGCTTTTGCTGAATTTGATTGTCAATAATTTTTTCAACTAAATTATTAATAGATTGCTCGTCAGGATTTTTTAAGCTTCTTGAAGCAGCTTCAACAGAGTCAACCATCATTAACACAGCAGATTCTTTTGAATACGGGATAGGTCCCGGGTAAGTAAAAATACTTTGGTCAACAGTTTTATCAGGATTATCTTTTAAATACATAGAATAAAAATACTGTGCTTTGGTGGTCCCGTGATGTGTTCTGATAAAATCAATAATTTTTTCAGGTATTTTATATTTTTTTGCTTTTTTAATACCTTTTGCAATATGGCTTATAATAATTTCAGCACTCTCTTCATAAGAAAGTTCATTATGAGGATTAATTCCTGTTATCTGATTTTCGGTAAAATACAATGGCATATCCATTTTACCAATATCATGATACATTGCACCTGTTCTTGCCAGTAGAGTATTGCCTCCTATTTGAAAAATAACTTCTTCAGATAAATTTGCAACCTGTATAGAATGTTGAAATGTGCCAGGCGCCTTTGTTGCAAGTTTACGTAATAACTTAGTATTGGTATCTGATATTTCCATTAATGAAATGTCAGTAAGAAATCCAAAAGTTTTTTCAAATATAAATATCAAAGGAAATGAGAATAAAGTTAATGTTGCATTACCTGCAAACAATCCGAAGTTATTAATATCAAGAGCTTTAAAATTTGCATCCTTAACTAAAAACATACATAAATATACCAGTGAATATGTTAATAAAACAAAAAAAGATGTCAGAAAAAATTGTGACCTTTTTCGCAAATTGACTAAACTGATTATTGCAACTATGCCTGCTATGAGCTGCAAAAAAACAAACTCAAAACTATTTGGAACTAAAAAGCCAATTAATATTATTGTTATCACATGTATAAACAAAGCAAGATTTTCATCATAAAAAGCACGAATTATTATAGGAACAAGACATATAGGAACAAGGTAAAGATATTTAATATTATATTTTACTACAACACTTGTTATAAAAATCATCAAAAAAATAGATAATAATATAAGAAATATTTTTTTGTTACTTGAAAAAATATCTTTTCTGAAAAATGCAAGAAATAATATTAATACTGCTATTGAAATACAGACAAGTATTATTTGTCCTATCAATATAAAGTTATATTTTGAGGGAGTCCCCAATTGCTTTTTATATTCCTCTTTAAATGATAATAACACTAAATTTTTTTCATAAGTAATAAGATCTCCTTTTGAAATAATCTTTTCTCCTCTTTGTACCATTCCTTTTGTTAAAGAAATATTATCTAAAATTAATTTTTTTTCATTATTTGTTGTTTCAACATCAAACAATATATTGTACATTAAAGAATTTTGGATAACAGAGAATAAAACAGACCTGTCAATTTCTTTATCAGAATTGCTTAGTTTATCCTGAATATATTTATTAGCTTTATAAACAGTAAAAAAATCAGCTATATTTTTCTCTTCCCCAACATTATTATTTTTTATAACTATAATGTGTTTATCCTTATTTTTTTTAACTATATCTGCGATAGAATCATCAAGTTTAATAATACCTTTATTATATATTGTATCAAATAAAGCAGAACATAATTTTATATTTTTATCTTTTATTCTTTTATTTCTTATATTTCTTCTTTTTGAGGCATATTTTAATTCCCAGTCTTTATCAAATTTATCAATAAGTTCTGCTCTTTTTTTATTATAAATGTTTGTATCATATCTAAAATATGGTTTAATATTTTTCAAACCATCTTCTTTTTCTTTTTTAATATCTTTTTCTGACTTATTGATTGCAAAATCAAATGTAGCTATAAGATCTTTATGCATCCATGGCTTGCCTTGCTGAAATTCATACTTAAACTTTGCTTCTCGTGGCAAAAAATATACTATTAATACTACTATTATTAAAAATAATAAAACCTTAAAAATTTTAGTAATATAATTCCAAATGTTTGATAAAAATTTTTTCATTTGTTTATATTTTTGTAATTACATTATTAGTAGAGAAGAGTCGTGCCTCGTCTATACTGTAAAATCCGCCTAATGTGGATTATTCTCTTCGGTCGGGCGACTAATCGATACTTCAACAAATTGAACAGTTATAATATATTTATTAATTTACGAAATTATAAATATTTATATTATTATTCCAAAAAAACAAAAAAATAATTTATAAAAATTTGTGATAAATTTATTTCAGTATTATTTTTTTATGTAAATTTGTATTCTGTTTTTTTTTAATAAAAAATTTTAACTTAATGTTTAATAAACAAAAAATACATAATAATATGGCAAAAAATAATGAAACAGTATCTCCTACTGTAAATTTAATAGGAAATCATACTTTTGTAAAAGGTGATATCAAATTAGATGGAGATATCCGTATTGACGGGACTTTAATTGGTTCTGTGAACTCTAAAGGAAAAATTGTTATTGGAACAACAGGCAATATTGAAGGACAAATAATTTGTAAAAATGCTGATATATCAGGAAATATTAAAGCTAAAATTACTGTATCCGAGATGCTTTCTTTAAAATCTACAGCAAAACTAACAGGTGATGTTACAACTAATAAATTATCAATTGAACCTGGAGCAAAGTTTTCCGGCTCCTGCAATATGAATGATACAGGACAAAAAGACGATAATTTTCTTAACAAAAATAAACACTTCATAAAAAATGATATTCTAAAACAGAATGATACTATTATAAAGAAAAATGAAATACCAAAAATCAAAGAACTCATTAAATAATTATATCAAATATTCAAATATGGCCATACAAATGGCTGTTATTATAGTTATAGGTGTCTTTGGAGGTATTAAACTTGATAAATTACTAAAACTGAACTTTCCTTTGTTCACTGTGATTTTTTCTCTGTTATCCGTCTTTTTTGCAATATATTTGTCTGTCAAAGATTTATTTAAAAAAAATAAATAAAACAATGCAAAAAAAATTTCTGAATTTTCTTAAAAAAATATCTGTTCTCTCAATTATTATTGGACTAATATCCTTTATAATAACATATCTATTCCCAAAAGTTTCCGTTACTCCTGACCTACCTTATATTGTCCTGTTTTTCTTTGTAATCACTATAATAATATTTTATATACTATTAAGTTCTTTAGAAAAAAAATCTAAAAAATTTATATCCTATTTTATGGCTTCTACTGTTATTAAATTATTACTATATATTGGAATTATAGCATCATATATCTTTACACATAAAGAAGATGCTATATCTTTTGTAATTGTTTTCCTTATATTATATATAATATATACTGGTTTTGAAGTAATATATATATCTAAATATTTAAAACATAAATCTTAATTTATTATAAAAAAATATATAATATTGCACATTATTTAATTTGTCTCAATTTTACTATTAGTGAATATACTAAACAACATAAAATTTTCTTGTATAATAATCCTGATAGGAACTTTTATGTTTTTAACTCCTGATTTATTTGCTGTAAATAATAAAACTATTAATCCAGCAAAGGCAAATGTCAAAAAAGAAAAATTCAATACCGGAGAAATGATTTTTGAACATATCCTTGATTCTTATGAATGGCATATTGTAACAATAGGCAAAACACACATATCTGTCCCTGCTATTATAATCCTTTATTATAACAATAAACTTGATATATTTCTATCCGGCAAATTTCATCACAAACAAAAATCTTATAAAGGATACAAAATTGAACAACAAGGAGACAACAAAGGAAAAATAGTTCGTGTACTTGACGATGGTATTACAACAGATAAATCAGCTTCTCTACCTACAGACCTATCAATAACAAAAAATGTTATGGCTGTTTTTATAAGTTTTATATTATTATGCTTTTTATTCATCTCTGTAGCAAAATCTTATACAAAAAACAAAAAAAAATCACCAAAAGGCTTACAATCTTTGTTAGAACCTGTAATTCTGTTTGTCAGAGATGATATTGCAAAAACTTGTATAGGCAAAAAAAATTATGAAAGATATATGCCTTTTCTTTTAACTGTTTTCTTTTTTATACTTTTAAATAATTTATTAGGTATATTGCCTATTTTCCCAGGAGGTGCCAATGTTACAGGAAATATTTCTGTTACTCTTGTCCTTGCTGCTTTTACATTAATAATTACTTCTGTAACAGGAAATAAACGTTACTGGAAAGAAATATTTAATTCACCCGATGTCCCATGGTGGCTAAAAATACCTCTTCCTTTAGTACCTTTTATAGAAATAATGGGGATGTTTACAAAACCTTTTGCCCTGATGATGCGACTCTTTGCTAACATGCTCTCAGGACATATTATAGTTCTCAGTATTATAGGACTTATATTTATTTTTGGAGAACTTAACACAGGATTAGGATATGGCGTATCAGTAATATCCGTGTTGTTTGTAGTTTTTATGGATTTCCTTGAACTATTGGTAGCTTTTATACAGGCTTATGTATTTACTCTGTTGTCTGCTGTGTATTTCGGAATGGCAACAGAAGAAAAAGATTAAAAAATTATGAATTATGAAAATCAATTACGAATGAATTAATTACGAATTACGAATAAA
>CAZOSY010000128.1:0-7820 GCA_964582565.1 uncultured Bacteroidales bacterium
AGGAATCTACTATTATAAATTCTAATTTCATTTTTAGTCGGACACTAATAAAAAATTATATGTAATTCTAAAATTTACTATTTATATTCAAAAATATAAAAATTTTAGATATTAAAAATAAAGTAAAAAAAAAGCCCCCTTTTTGAGGGAGCTTTTTTTATAAAAAATAATATTTATTAGTATTCCCACAAATCATGTTCGCGAATACGTATATCTTCTGTTATTTTTTCAGATTCAAGAAGAGCATCTAATCCTTGAGCATATTCACTAATTCTTCTGTCATAGACATTTTGTTCTTTGTAGATATAACTTCCAAACAATCTTTTCATAAACAAATCATCAAAACTCATTCTTTTTGCATCGTTATGTCTGTTATATATCTCATTTTTAGCAATGATAGTTCTTGCTTCCGGAAAATATACCCAGAATAAAGGTTTATATCCTCTAAATTCACCGTTTTCACCATAATCCTCAAGGACAGGGCAAACACCTAATATTCTTACATCTAATACAGAGCGTTTTTTATCAAAAAACCAGTCCTCTTTTAATCTTACCTGTTTTACAAGTGAAGGTTCAAAATCCTTAACAATAACAGTATCAAAATAATCGTAAGGAGGTTCTATTCTTTGTAATGTTACAGAGTCCACAGAACTTAATCTTTCAAATAGCTCTTCATAAGTTAATGGAGTTAAAAATTCATCATTTTCTATGTCATAAGGAGTAATAGTTCCTTCTTTTAATCCTAACATTATAACAGACATAAAACTTTTTCTGTCTTTTTGAGGTCTCACCGGATAGTAAAGAGGATGATTAATTTTTTCTCTTAAATCTATAGTTCTCCAAATTCTTTTAGACCACATTACATCAGCTTCTCCTATATAAGGATATGGTATTGGTTCTCTGTTAATAGTATGAATTTTATCATATACACCATCTCTTGGTGGACTATCAAGAACCTGTGAATAAGAAATTTTGTTACATAATATAGAACTTAAAAATAATATTAGAAACAATAATTTTTTCATTTTATATTCCTCCTTAATTTATTTAGATATATCATATCTTTATTATAGAACTGTATTTTATATTATTTTAAGGTTAATTGATGCTAATTTACGGGTAGTTCCATCTGGTCCTTTGGCTTTAATATCTTCAATATATACTTTTTGACCTCTTTTTGTATTTTTTATCATTGATTTTACTTTACTTGATAATCTATTACCTCTTACTTTTGTTTCAATCAAATCACCTCCTATAGTTGTTGTAAAAGAAAAAGAAGTGATTCTAAAGTTCAGGTCAAAGTCAAAGTTTACCATACGGGGTATTATTCCACCTGAAGCCAGTAAAGTGCTTCTGTTTATATTACCACCTTTTTTACCTCCTATAAAAGCAACAGGGTCTGGCACTCTTCTAACACGGAACATTGCAGAGCCCATTGATTTTGTTTTTCCTCCTCCAAAGTCAGCACTAACTCTTATAGTCGCTTTTTTAGAACTTCTTGGCACTCTTACAATCCAATCTGCACCTTTACGTCTTAAAGTGCCACCTGAACAGGAAGGTTTTATTTTATCAGAAGCTACACCAGGAACAGATATAGATACAGGATTGTCAACACCAATATAAAATACATTCATTTTTGTAGCTGATACGGTTACTGACGGTTTTGCCACAATATATTCACTTTTAAAATGGTAAGGTTTTGTTGTGCCATCAGGAGCTACAATATTAATAACACCTGCATATTTATGTTCTCCAAGAGAAGTAGCAGGAATCTCGTATTTAACTACTCCTTCATAAGCAGTATCAATTTTAAAAGCATTTTCATAATCTCCTTTTAACAAAGTATCGGCATTTGTTTTAATTAATACACTAGGTGCTTGTGTTGTGCTATATGCAGCAACAAATATATCTGCTGAATATTTATCTCCCTGTAGTACATAATTGGATACAGGAATAACTTTTGCTCCAATTTTGTCAAATTTAAAGTCCTTTGCACTTATTTTACCTAATAATTCAGTAACTATTGCTGTTTCGGCATTATATATTTCATTAATCATTCTGTTAAGCATTACTATATCAGCAACTACAACAGAACGATAAAAAGTATTCAATTCCCAGCTTTGTACTAGTCCTGCGTGTTCATTGTAAGCATCTTCTGTTAGCATTCCGAGATGAATATCTTTTTTATCTTCAGTGTCTAAAAGATTGAGCATATCTTTTTTATACTGGATTATTCTTTTTTTTATTTCAGTGGCAGCTCCACCTTCAACATTTGAAGAAGGAAGTAATATTTCCATGGGCTTATCATAATCATCTTTTTTCATTTCTGCGTTATTTAGGTCTAATGTATCAGCCATTTTATATTCTTTTGTATTTCTATCAGCATCTGACAGTTTATATGTGCCTCCGGAAAAATCTCCTATTTTTACACCATATTCACAAATTGCAACTATTGATGTTCTAACATCTCTTATATAACTAATCAAATCATAAGAATATTTTTTTGCTTTTAATGCTTTATTATAGAATGGTGTAACTTTTACTTCATCAACTGCCAGTTTTGCTTCAAATTCTGAATATAAAGTTTCGCTTTTTTTTGCATAAATTTCATTTGTAACTACTAAGCCTGCATTAACAGTGGTAAAAGCATTAAGTATCTCTACAGATACATTTAAGGCAAGCAAAGCTGTATAAACTAAATACATCATTGCAATCATTTTTTGTCTCGGGGTCTCTTCACAATTTTTAACAGACATATCAAATTAAATTTTAGTTATAATAATGTTGAAATTTTAAGTTTATTAGTTTTATCTATTAACATTCATTGCTGAAAGCATATTACCATAAACTTTATTGAGGTCAGATATACTTTCAGCTAACATATCTGCAACTTCTTTGTATTTAACTGTACTTTCAACAGATTCGTTAAGATTGGATACAAAATTTTCTATACTTTTCTGCAATTTATTTGTTGTTTGCATTTGGTCATTCGATCCTTGCAGTTGTAATTCATAGGATGCATTTAGAGCAGATAAGTTTTTTGAGATAAGTTGGAGGTTTTCAACATAAGCACTACCATCTATTTTAGAAAAGTCAAGAGCATCAGCAGATTTTGTTAAAGCATCAGCAGATTCTGTATATTTTTCAACAAAATTATTGGCAGAGTTTGTTACTGCTTTAATACTATTGGCATATCCTTCAAATAAGTCAATATTATTATCCAAAGCATTAAATGTTTTCTTATAAGAACCTGATAGTTCATTAGCCGATTCTGAAGCAATTTTAATACTATTAATATAGTCATCGGATGCTCCGGCATTTTTATTTAGGTTGTCAGAAGTTTTCTTATATGAGTTAGATAGTTCACTGACAGATTCAGAAGCTAAATTCAAATTATTGACATAACCATTTGAAGCTACTGCTGCATTAGAAATATCTGACATTTTTTTGGCATTTTCGCCTAAATTTCTCATGCCTTGCCCAAGTGTTTCTATTAAATCGGGTCCTATTTTTGCATCTGCCAGCATTTGATCAAGAGATACAGGTTTTTTTTCTTCCTTTTTTTTCTTTTTACTCACATCTTCAAGACCTGCAAATTCAGGATATACCAAGCTCCAGTCATAATCTACATGTAATGGTTCAAAAGCAGATATAAAAAAGATGATTGCTTCAGTAGTCATTCCTCCAATAAGCAAAACACCTGCTCCCGGATAGTGCTGGATTTTAAACAACGCTCCTAATATTACCAATGAAGCACCCCAGCCATAAAGAAAAGCTGTAAATCTTTGAAATTGGTTGGTCTGTAAAAAAGATAGTATATTCATAATAATTAGATTAATTTAAGTTAATAATTAGATTAATTTATTTAAAAGATTTTTTTTATTTATTTTTTTTCGATTAATATATATTAGAAGAAGCAGGTCCATCACCTTTACTTCGCCCAAGGTAAGTTTGTACACATCTAAATCCTATATAGCATCTTGCTGTATCCTGATATTCAAAATCGCGTGTACTAACCTGCATAAAATATCCTATGTCTTTCCATGAGCCACCTCTGATGACTTTTCTTTTTAGAACAGAAGGATCACTTTCTTTGGCATCATAAGTATAATCCATATTTAAGTCGTGTGCAAAGTTATATGCTGATTCGTCATAAGCATTACTAGTCCATTCAGCAACGTTTCCTGCCATATCATATAATCCAAAATCATTAGGAGCATAGTGGGCTACTACTAAAGTTTGTATTCCGCCATCATCAATATAGTTACCTCTTAGAGGTTTGTAATTACCAAGGAAGCAACCATCACTGTTTCTTATATAAGGTCCGCCCCATGGATATGGACTTAAATTTAATCCTCCGCGTGCAGCCCATTCCCATTCTGATTCGGTAGGTAATCGGAATCTGTTTACTATAGTTTGTCCTTTACCTTTAAGATAACCATTCATTAGTTGTGTCCTCCATATACAAAAAGCTCTTGCTTGTCTCCAGTTAACACCTACTACCGGATAATTATCATAAGCCGGATGCCAAAAATACTGTTCTGTCATAGGTTCATTAAAGGAATAAGTAAAATCGTGTATCCAAGCTAATGTGTCAGGATATACATTAATAATGTCTTTAAGGATGAACACAGATCTGTCTTTTTTTCCTTGAACACGGCTTGATGATTTTGCTGCTGTGTTTAAATCTATCCAGTAATATTCATAATTTAATTTTCTGGTATCTATTTCTTTTATTCTGTAGTATCTTTCATGTTCCGGCAGAAACATTTCTTCTAAAGCAGTTCTTTCATCTTCATCAAGGTCATCCCAATAGATTCTTTCTTTCCAATTGATATATGGCGGGTCAAGTTCTTCTTCATATTTATTTTCCATAATTAAATGGTCTTCATTTTCTTCTCCTAATAATCTGTGAGCTATAGAATCTTTAACCCAAAATACAAATTGTCTGTATTCATTATTTGTAATTTCTGTTTCGTCCATATAAAATGCCTGTAATGTAACTATCTTTGATTGAGCAACTTGTGAGTATGGAACATCTTGGTCGCAGACACCCATATTATATGACCCCGGATGTATAAATAGCATACCAAAAGGGTCGGGTTGGTACCAGGGTTCACGGTCTTGAACACCAGTAAGTTCTCCTGTCCCTGAATATTCACAGCTATATAATAATGGTAATAGAATTAATATTACTAATATGTATAAAAATTTTTTCATAATAACTCCTGTTTTAAAGTTAAAATATTTTTTTTTATAATTGTAAAATACTTTAACGGGATTTTTAATATATTGTTACACAGTTAATATCTTTATTTATAAGAATCTTACATTTTTATAACTTTGAGGTAAGTGTTCTACTTCAATTTTAAAACAATAACCTATCATTATTTCATGGCTACCGCTGCTACGTTTATTAGCTCCTATAGCAGAAGTGGTAATATCATAAGCATATCCAATTTTTAAGTTTTCATACGATCCGCTGGTAAATGGTTTTAAACCTAATAGTACTACAATAGCATCTTGGTTTCTATAAGTAACTCCTCCCCAGAATCTGTTGTTATATTCTAACAAAGTGTTTATATCAAATTGGACCACTGCTCCGTCTGATTTTAGTAATACAGAAGGTATTAGTTTAAAAGAAGGGTTTGGAGGAAGTGTATAGTAATATCCTGCTGTAACATAGTAATGTCTCTTAAGAGTAACATTTGCCAGGTCAGCTCCAAAAGCTGTTTTTGCTTCTGATAATTGAGAAGAGGATATTCCAAAGTATAGTTTATTAGGGATGTTATAGAATGCGCCGAAAGAAAAGTCCGTAATCATAGCTTTTTCTTTACTGCCACTTTGGAGAACATAGTCATTAGCTTCAATAGGTTTAAATTTTTCAAAATCAATTTCTTTATTTAAAAACTTGGCTTGAAGACCTAATCCTAATTTTCCCGGACCTATATGTAAATGATAGGCATAATTTAGTTTTAAGATTGTATTTTTTTCAAATCCAAGTTTATCTTGCAATAGAGTTAAGCCAAGTCCTCCACGTAATAAGCTAACAGGTGCATCTATTGATAGAAGGAATGTTTGAGGGGATCCTTTATTACCATCAGCATCTTTAAATCCCACCCATTGTTGTCTTACTATACCTGTAGCACATATAGCTCCTTTAATTCCCGCATATCCCGGATTTACAGCCATGTTATTGAACATATTATGGCTGATTTGTGGTTCCTGTTGTGCTGATACAATGCCACTAATCATTAAGAATAGTATTAAAATAACATTTTTTTTCATAATTATATATGTTTTATATTCAAAAATTACGGTAAAATAAATAAAAAAAATTTTTATTAACACATATTTATTAATAAATATTTCAAAAAAATAAATTTTGTCAAATTATTATTAGTCAATTTTACTATTGTTCATCTGATTATACCTGAATTTTTTATAAAATGTTTCAGTTAAAAATATTTTTTTTAGTTATTTAGGTGCAAATATAAAAAAGTATTTATAAAAACAATATAAAAATTTTATAAAAATTACATTAATTTTTGATAACCTTTCCACCATCTATCAGGAATCTCTTGTTTACAGGCAGTTTGGTAGTCATTATAAGAACAAGAAATAAGATAATGTCGTTTATATTTTAATTTAAGATTTACAGGGCATGGAATTTCCATCCACCATCTATTACTTTTTTTACTTTTATAGAAAATAATTTCATGTTGATGATTTTTAAAAGTAACGAGATATTTAATATAGTTATCCTTTTCTTTATAAGGGAAATCATTTTTACGATTATAATAGCCATCAATAAAGTACCATATCATTTGAGCCAGGAGATTAGATGTCTGTTCTTGTTTGTCTATATCAGGGTTCATTTCATAGAATCCAATAGAAGTAAGTTTATCACTTATTCCTGCATATCTTACAATCTGACAAGCTTCTTCTCCGTAAAATCCGTTAGCAGATGCATTTTTGTTACCTGGTGCGTCAGATTGTTTTATCGCTGATATATCAAAGCTAAGCATATCGGCATTGCGTATAATTGGTTCTATTTCTTTTATATCAGTTCTGACTATACCAAGGCGATGTGTATCAAAATATAAATTTTTCATTAGTTCTATTGCCTTTGGGTCAACAAAGTAAGTTTGGTATCCAATATTTGTATAATTAAACAGATAATTTGGTTGATGCAAGATAATTTTACTTAGGTATGAATGAGAATCTATTTCCTGTTCTGTTGTGCCTAAATCAAAGCAAGGGTCAACTTGTACTATATTAATTATTTGTCCAAGATTTTCGTAGGCGCGGTAATTTGCATAAGTTAGGTCCTGACTACCTCCAATAATTACAGGTAAAATATTATTTTTTATTAGTTCTGCTATAACAAAACTAACAGCAAAGTAAGTATCCTTAATAGTAAAGCCCTTTTTTATATTACCTATATCAGCTATTTTTATTGAATAATCTCCGGGATAGAGTTTATATAACTTATCTCTTATATATTTAGGAGCTAAAGCACAACCTTTATTATTAACTGCTTTTCTGTCTTCATTAATGCCAATTAATGCAATATCAATGTCTTCAATATCAGGGAATCTGTCTTGTTTGGTATAAGATTTAATGATATCACCTAATCTTTTTGAATTAAGATTGTCATAATGTTCAAAGTTTGATATCTCAACAGGTTCAAGATATGTTGTAATATCCATTTTTTTGTTGTTTAGTTAATTTGTAATTATTCACCTCGTAGGAAATATCCAACGAGATAAAGGTATTAAAACTTTTATTATTATTTAAGTATAAGGGTATATGGTATA
>CAZOSY010000129.1:0-7802 GCA_964582565.1 uncultured Bacteroidales bacterium
GGTAGATTATTATTAACTTACTCCGCATTTACTCACAAAATTGTTTATTTTTAAGAAGTCTGATTTTTTTAGTTTATGAATTATTCAGGCTAAACTTACTTGATTAATTTTATGGTTCTACCACAAATTTAACGGAAAAATGTAATTTAGCAAATAAAAAAAATCTTACTTTAAGGCAGCGAATTGTCAACCTTGTTAAATATCCGCCTATGGCGGGTTTCACAGGGCAGTTTTGTGCTTAAAACTGGAAACTTGGAACTTTTGTTTTGTTATATGGATAAAAAATATAGAAATATTATCTTATTTTTTTTTATATTCATAAATACTTATGGACAAGATATTCATTTTACACAATTTAATTCATCTCCTTTAAATCTAAATCCTGCTACAACAGGTTTTTTTGACGGCACACACAGATTTTGTATAAATAACAGAACTCAATGGCGCTCTGTAACAGTTCCTTATAGTACGATTTCTGCATCTGTTGATACCAAAATTCTGCAAAGAAAATTAGAACAAGATATGTTTGGTATAGGACTGCTTATTAATAAAGATAAAGCAGGCGATTTGGAATTTGGTACTACACAAATAAATTTATCTGTATCATATATAAAATTGTTGGGTAAGTATAAAAAACATTTTATTTCCTTTGCTGTTCAACCCGGCATAGCACAACGGGCAATTGATTATGATAAACTCGCTTTTGACAACCAGTTTAATGGATTTTATTATGATTCTGAATTACCATATAATGAACAATTAGGTATAAACAATTTTATGTTTTTTGATTTAACAGCAGGCGTTTACTGGAATTATCAATATAAAAAAGATGTTAATGTTAATTGTGGTATAAGTTTTTTTCATCTTAATAGTCCCAGACAATCTCTTTTAGACAATCATAATATTACTCTTAACCAAAGAGTGGCAATATATGGGAATGTCCAGATTAATACTAATGATAAAATAAATATTTTACCTGGTATTTTAATAATGAAACAAGGAGCATATAAAGAAATTATTTTTGGTTCTGTTTTTAAATTTATAAAAAACAGAGAATCATACAATTACACAGCATTAAATCTTGGAATTTTTTTCAGGACAAAAGATGCTGCTAATTTAATATTAGGACTTGACTATTTAAAATTTAATTTTGGAGTAAGTTATGATATAAATTATTCAAAGTTAAAGACAGCAAGTAAATCAAAGGGTGGCTTGGAATTGTCAATAATTTACAGGATAAATAAAATAAAACAAGCGAAAATAAGAGCCGTGCCTTGCCCTATATTTTAGTAAAGTTATTTTAGGCAGTCTAAGGTTTAAAGTTTAAGATTTTGAGTTTTGAACTTTGTAAATGCTTAAATATGAACTAATATCTAACGGTATAAATAAATGAATAAATACAATTATTTAATATTATCATTTTTAATGCTATTAAGCATTAGAGCTGTCTCTCAGACGTTTGAAGAAAATGTCAGTTATGGTGATAATGCTTTTGCTGACGGTGATTATTATACTGCTTCACAACATTATAAAGAAGCTATTGATATTAAGAAATCTGACTTACAGATTGTTTATAAATATGCCGAGTCATGTCGTTTAACTTTTGATTATAAAGAAGCAGAAAATTATTATTCTTATATCTCATCAAAAGATAAGAAAAATAATTTCCCGTTAAGTTGCTTTTGGCTTGCAATGATGAATAAAAATAATGGCAAATACATAGAAGCAAAAAAAAATTTTAGAACATATTATGAAAAACATAAAACAGATAATAATTATTTTTCAAGAAAAGCACTTTGTGAAATATATGCCTGTGAATTTGCTTTAAAAGCATTAAAAGATACTATACCTGTAAAAATAGAACATTTAGATACTAACATTAACACCAAATATTCAGAGTCAGGAGCAACACAGATAAAAGGGGAATTTTTATATTTTTCTTCTCTTCGTCCAATTTTATCTAAAAATACTAAATCTATTATTTCACAAACATATTTATCAAAGATTTATAAATCAAGATTAAGAAATGATAAATGGTCTTTGAATAAAGAGATAGACCCAAAAATAAATGATAAAAAAACTCATAATGCAAACATATTTTTTAATAAAAATAATGATAAAATTTATTTTACCCGTTGTGCTGCAAAAAATGGCTCTCAGATACAATGTGCTATCTATGTTTGTAAATATGAAAAAGGTAATTTCCAAAAACCTGTTAAATTAAATAATAAAATAAACCTGCCGGGATATACTTCAACGCAACCATGCGTGGAATCAACAGGTGAAGATAAAGATATCCTGTATTTTGTTTCTGATAGACCTAACGGATATGGAAAATTAGATATTTGGTATTCTGTGATAGAAAAAGACAAATATTCCGAGCCTGTTAATTTAGGTAGCAATGTCAACTCTTATGGAAATGAAATTACTCCTTTTTATCGTTCTGCTACTAAGACATTATATTTTAGTTCTGACTGGCATAAAGGATTAGGAGGATATGATATTTTTGAGTCAAAAGGAATATTCACTCAATGGTCTTTGCCTAAGAACATTGGATTCCCTATAAATTCAAGATGTAATGACTTGTATTTTACTGTTAATCAATTAGATACAAATGGCTATTTTGCTTCTAACCGTGTTGGCTCTCTGCATCTGAAAGGTGAGACATGCTGCTATGATATATACTCTTATAAACTGATAAAAAAAGAACATAAGAAAAAACCTGCTGAAATTAAACCAAAGGAAATTGTTAGTATAACACCTGAAAAAGTTGAAGAAGTTAAGAAAGTAAATATTATTAAAAAAACTAATATAAAATCAGAAATAAATGAACTATTGCCTTTAACATTATATTTTCATAATGATGAGCCGGACAAAGCCACAACAAAAATTTTTACCAACAAAAATTACAAAACAACTATTAATGAATATCTCTCATTAGAATATAAATACAAAAAAGAATATTCCAAAGGATTAACAGGATACAAAAAGCAAAAGGCAGAAAAAGACATAGAAGATTTTTTTAATGATTATGTTATCAATGGCTTTAAAAATCTTGAAAAGTTTACTGTCTTATTATTAAAAGACCTTGAAAAAGGTAATGATGTGAAAATAACAATTAAAGGTTTTTGTAGTCCTTTAAGCACAAACAAATATAATATAAATTTAGCAAAAAGAAGGATTTCAAGTGTTAAAAATTATATTTATGAATATAATAATGGTGTTTTTCTTAAATATTTATATAATAAAGCTGTTAAAGGGGCTAAGCTCAGTATTTTAGAAGCGCCTATCGGAGAAGAGCAGGCAAGTCCTTTGGTGAGCGACAATCCAAATGACAAAAAAAGTTCTGTTTATAGTTGTGCTGCTGCTTATGAAAGAAGAGTTCAGATTATAAAATATAATTATTAGAGTATGTTTATGAACGCAAATCTTTTAATCTGCCTTAATCTGGACAAGTCAGAATCAATATTTAGAAACTTTTCCAAAGTTTTAAATTTTGGGAAAGTTGATATTATAATCAGGGATGCTGTGTCGTACCAGTAGGGCTATGTTGTTATAAAAATTTCTAATTGTTCTATTATCAGGCATTCGTCAGTAGCCGAATATAACTGCCTGAAGGATTAGATAATAAGCAAACGATTTGGTATAATTGAATAAATTTAATAATTTTGCAAATATACGTGTTACAAATAAATTAAAAATTTGTTATATGTTTTTAGAAAATTCTATAGGTCATTCAGAACGTAAAGGATGGATAGAAGTAATTTGCGGGTCTATGTTTTCGGGCAAGACCGAAGAATTAATACGTAGATTAAAAAGGGCTAAAATTGCTAAACAAAAAGTTGAAATTTTTAAGCCAAAGATAGATACCCGCTATGATGAAGAAGATGTAGTATCGCATGATTCTAATTTTGTCATTTCAACACCTGTATATAATTCTTCACAAATTTTATTGCTTGCTACAAATATAGATGTAGTAGGTATTGATGAAGCCCAGTTTTTTGATAATAATATAGTTTCTGTTTGTAATGAACTTGCAAATAGAGGTGTTAGAGTGATAGTAGCCGGTCTGGATATGGATTTTCAAGGAAAACCTTTTGGACCTATTCCTTCATTATTAGCATCAGCAGAGTATGTTACCAAAGTTCATGCTATTTGTATAAAATGTGGTAATCTGGCTCTTTACTCACATCGTATTGTTGCTAATAAAAAGTTAATACTTTTAGGAGAAAAAGATAATTACGAACCTTTGTGCAGAAGCTGTTATAATAAAGTATTAAAAGAAGGAAAAAGAGGTAAAAAATAATTTAATTTATGCACTTCGGCATTTTTAATGAGTAATGAAGTATTATAAATTTCTAATTGCTCTAATTATCTAATTTTACCCCGTTAAATAATGCGAATCATTAAAATCTACGATTTTATTTCACGTGGTGAACCTAATCAAATCTCATCCGATAAGGCGGAATAATTACCAATTAGACATTGAAATTTAGGTCAATTTAAGGTATAACCTTTTTGGCTCTGGATTGTCCAGGTTAGGTCATCTATATTTTTTGTCCTGATAATATTTTTTCCACAAAATTTATTGAAGAACCTTAATTTATTCAATATACACAACCTGATTAACTGTTTCTCCTGATTTAAGGCGAATAACAGATGTTCCTCCCATTGGTACACCTGAAGAATCTATACTGGCAATAACATCTAAAATAGCTTCCAAATCATAAGTATGTCTAAATTCGCCATGAGCATCTGCAGATCCAGACACCTTATTGTCATATTTTTCTATTCTGACTGTTGCACCGGGAACAATATCTTTATTACTAAGATATCTTACAGTAATAACTGCTTTACAATCCGTATCTTTTTTGCAGGAATATAAAAAAGAAGTTGTTAAGAAAACACAAAAAATAAATAAATAAATAAATATTTTTTTCATAATGAATTTTTTTTATAATTTTGTTTTTTTAATTCAATATGCAAATATATAAAAATTTATAACTATGAAAAAAATAATCTTTTTAACTTTAATTTTTTCTGCATTTAGTTTATTTACTAAATCAGTTATTGCTCAAAAAAATAAGAGCACAGAAGTATTAATCAGCACTAAGTTTGGGGATATGAAAGTTCTTTTATATAATGAAACGCCCAAGCACAGAGATAATTTTGTTAAATTAATTAACAAAAAGTTTTATGACGGGACTCTTTTTCATCGTGTGATAAAAAATTTTATGATTCAGGGCGGAGACCCTAATTCTGTAAATGCCAAACCAGATGCAACACTTGGCAATGGTGGTCCCGGATATACTATTGATGCGGAAATTGTCCCAAAATATTTTCATAAAAAAGGTGCTTTAGCTGCTGCAAGATTGGGTGACCGTGCTAATCCCAAAAAAAAGTCATCGGGTTCACAGTTTTATATTGTTAAGGGAAAAATATATGGAGACAAAGAGTTAGATGCAATGGAATTGCGTATGGGGAAAAATTTTTCAGAAGAACAACGTGAGGCATACAAAACTATAGGAGGCACTCCACATCTTGATGGGGAATATACTGTTTTTGGAGAAGTTATACAAGGTCTTAATATTATTGATAAAATTGCAGCAGTAGAAACAGACAAAGCAACAAATCGTCCTTTAAAAGATATTAAAATGACTATTAAAGTTGTTAAATAAAAAATATTAATACGATTTTATAAATTTTTATTTTATCATACCATCTGGAGAATAAAAAATTCATCCTGACTCATCAGGATGAATTTTAAACTATTGATAAAATATCCATAGTTGAATCCTCTCTGATAATTAAATTTTATTTGAGTATATGCAAGTAAAAATCAAACAATTTTTAAAAAAAGTAGATTCTTTTTATACAAAAGATATTAAAGAATTAGAAAATTTTCGTGTAAAATATTTAGGAAGGAAAGGTATTATCTCCGACTTATTTTCAGAGTTTAAAGATGTTAAGCAAAGTCAACGTAAAGAATTAGGAAAACTTTTAAACGAATTAAAAAATAATATATATAATAAAATAAGTGGTATAAGTCAATCTTTTGAGCATTCTGATAAGGGTCTTAATATTGAAAATGATTTAACTCTTCCCTGTGATTTTGCTGAGTTAGGTTCACGACATCCTTTATCTATTATTAGAAATAAGATAATCCGGATTTTTTCCCGTATAGGATATAATGTTTCAGAGGGTCCTGAGATAGAAGATGACTGGCATGTTTTTTCTGCATTAAATTTTCCTGAGGAGCATCCTGCAAGGGATATGCAGGATACTTTTTTTATAAATAAAAATCCTGATGTTACATTAAGAACACATACTTCTTCTGTTCAGGTGCGTGTAATGGAAAATAATAAGCCACCTATAAGAACTATTTCTCCTGGAAGAGTTTTTCGTAATGAAGTGATTTCTGCCCGGGCACATTGTATATTTCACCAAATAGAAGGTCTTTATATTGATAAAAATGTATCTTTTAAAGATTTGAAACAGACATTATTATATTTTGCCAAAGAAATGTTTGATAAAAATACAAGCATTCGCTTTCGTCCTTCTTATTTCCCATTTACAGAGCCGTCTGCTGAAATGGATATCTCCTGTAATATTTGCGGCGGTAAAGGTTGTAATATTTGTAAATATACAGGATGGGTAGAAATTTTAGGTTGTGGAATGGTTGACCCTAATGTATTGGATAATTGTGGCATTGACAGTAAAAAATATACAGGATTTGCTTTTGGAATGGGCATTGAACGTATTGCTATGCTTAAGTATCAAATAAAGGACTTACGTATGTTTTTTGAAAACGATATTCGTTTTTTAAGACAATTTGATGATGCAATATAAATTAGCAAAAAAAATTATTTGTAAATAATAAAATATGTAACTAGCCACACCTTATTTTGGCTAAATATTATTTTGAGGTGCTACATAAAATAGTATTTTACCAGCTAGTCTATTGTAATTTAGCTTGAGATTCCTCATTCCGTTTAGCTCCATTCGGAATGACAATTTTCTTATTACTATACAAGTCAATCCATTTAGGGTTTAAAGAATCAATAAAAGTATGCTTTTTTCCTTGAATACCCTTTTATCTGTTTTTCTCTTTTTATTGCCAAATCAATAAAATCAAACAATTCAAAATTCACGGGGTAAACTAATTTGGAAACATTGTATTTAGAGGTAAAGCCTTGTATAACCTTTTTCCTGTGCTCAAAAACTCTTCTCACTAAATCATTTGTGACACCTGTATAAAGAACTGTATTGTTAACATTAGTCAGAATATAAACGTAATATTGATGAAGTTTCATAAATAAAATTTGAGCAACAGTAAACGAGTTTGATTTCTACATTGGAGAACAATAATTTTGTGCTTACAAAATAAATTAATTTTTACCAGCACCTCAAAATAATATTTAACCAAAAAAAATAATTGTAAATTCAATTAGTAAATGCAACAAAATTAATTAAAAGTAATGAGAATATCCTCATTACTTTTGCACAAAAAAACAGAGAAAACTAATTATATTTGATATTATTACTTAACTTTGTGCAAGATTTATTTATGGGGAGTTCTAATAATTGGTTTTGTATATGAAAGCGAGCGAAAAATATCAGTATGAGGCGGAAGGTAAAATATTCCGCAGCCATAGCCATAGCTATGGTGAGGAAAGATTTTGCCCGACAACGAAATAATGATATTTTGCAGCCACTTGTAATAAAAAGTAATTATTAGAACTCCCCTTATATTAAAATTTTTAATATGCATAATTTAAAAATTACAATTATTCAGTCAGATT
>CAZOSY010000130.1:0-7796 GCA_964582565.1 uncultured Bacteroidales bacterium
TAAATAACATTGGTTAAAGATGGGTAGAAAAACAATTATTATAAGCAGAACTGATGGAATAGGAGATGTTATACTAAGCTTACCTGTTGCAGGAGTGTTAAAAAAATTATATCCTGATTGTAAAATTATCTTTCTTGGAAAAACATATACACAACAGATAATAAAAACCTGTAAATATGTTGATGAATTTGTTGACTGGGATAAATTAAAACAAAAAGAAAATTATATTGAGACAATAAAAAATTTAAAAGCTGATATTCTAATTCATGTTTTTCCAAATAAAAATATAGCCAGAGCGGCAAAAAGAGCAAAAATACCAATTAGATTAGGAACAACAAATAGATTATATCACTGGAATACTTGCAACAAATTAGTAAGATTATCACGCAAAAATTCTCCTTATCATGAGGCACAACTTAATTTGAAATTAATCACCCCTTTAGGAGCTAAAAAATTATATAATCTTAATGAAATACCTGATTATTATGGCTTCACAAATATAAAATCTCTAACACAAGAGTTTGAAAAAATATTGTCAAAAAATAAATTAAACCTTATATTACATCCCAAAACAAAAGGAAGTGCACAAGAATGGGGTATTGCTAACTTTGCAAAACTTATAGAGATATTACCTTATAATAAATTTAAAATATTTATCACAGGAACATATAAAGAATCAGAAATCATAAAAGAATTTTTAATTAAAAAACATCCTTATATAACTGATTTAACAGGAAAACTTACAACAGAAGAACTAATAAGTTTTATTTCTTGTGCAGATGTTATTGTTGCTGCAAGTACGGGTCCTTTACATATAGCGGCAGCATTAGACAAATATGCAATAGGACTTTATTCTCCTGTTAAACCTATATTCCCTGTCAGATGGGCTCCTCTTGGACATAATGCCTCTTTTATAGTTGAAAATAAAAGCTATTTTAAACACAAAAAAATAAACAAATACGGGCAGATTAAAAATATCAAACCTGAACTTGTAAAAGATAAATTGATGAGTTTAAAAATAAAAAAATCAAATTTTGTATAATATAATACTATGTACTTTAATATAGCAACATTAATTTTATCTTTGCATTATTTATAATAAGTTGTCTGCACTTATTCAGATAAATATAAGATATTTTTATAATATTTGATACATCTTTAAAAACAAAGATATCCCCATGTGTGCCTCTACTGAAATTATATGGTTGAAAGCTGAATAGATACTAAATTTTTATGGAAAAAATTATAAGAAAAGAAGCAGGAAAGAATGTATATAATTTTATATCCCTTCACGTTGATATTGATAATCCCAAAACTTTTGTTGTTTCTACAACTATAGTATTTAATATTGAAAAACAGGAAGATAAGTATGATACTATAATAAATCTTAAAAGAATTAATGATATAATACGGATAAATAAATTTTTTGAAGCAATAAATTCAAAGCTTCCTGTTAATGGCATCTTTGTTTGTTGTGCTGAAACATGTAAAAGCAGAAGAAGACGAATAATTAGAAAATTTCCTTCCTTTTTTTCATATCCTTATTATATTATTGATTTTATTTTTAAACGTATATTCCCAAAAATATGGGGTTTCAGAAAATTTTATTTTTTGATAACACAAGGCAGAAACAGAGTTATATCAAAAGCGGAATTTTTAGGTCGTTTAGTAAGTTGTGGCTTTGAAATTATTAATTTCAAAAGATATAACAATCAACTTTATTGTGTATGTAAAAAAATAAAAAAACCTGCTTATGATTTACATCCTTCTTATGGACTTATTTATAAAATGGACAGAGTGGGGAAAAAAGAAAAGATAATAGGAGTATATAAATTCAGGACTATGCATCCTTATGCAGAATATCTTCAGGATTATGTTATAGAAATCAGTGGCTATTCACAAAAAGGCAAACCAGACGAAGATTTTCGGCTCACTGGCTGGGGAAAATTTTTAAGAAGATACTGGCTTGATGAATTACCTCAATTAATAAATGTAATAAAAGGAGAAATGCGATTAGTAGGTGTAAGGCCTCTGAGCAAGAGATTTCTGAAAGAATATCCACAGGATATTTTACAAATGAGATTCAAGCATAAACCCGGCTGTATTCCTCCTTATGTAGCACTATTAAAACAAGATGTGGAAGAATATATTGAATCTGAAAAAATTTATCTGACAGAAAGAGAAAAACATCCTTTTATAACTGATATTAAATATTTTTTTAAATCTATATATAATATTTTAACAAATAAAATCAGAAGTGCATAAAATTACGGTTCTTTCTTAATTTGAGTGGGTAGTGAGTTTTGTATTGAAAGTATTAATGTAACCGTTCACAGCCAAAATGTCAAATTGATGATTGTAAATGTTAAATGGAAAATGTTTACCCCCGGTTAGAGAAATTCACCGACTGATGGCTTGTGAACAAGTTGTTTTTTCACAAACCCTGAGCATATTATTAAAGAACGAAGTTCTCTAACCTGGTAAACTTATTTATTCTTCTTGGCTGTTGATACGGCTTTACCAATTATATTGAGTAATTCCATACTTTCTTTTAGCAAGAATTTTAAAACAGTATCTTCCTTTGGAAGCATTTCAGATATTTTAATAAAACGAATCCAATAGCGGGATTCCCGTAACTCTTTTAAAGCTACTTGCATTTTATGTATAAAGTCTTTTCTGCTTTCAGCAGCAGTTGCTTCATCATAATTAGCTCCGGAAGAAGTTCCTGCCCGAAATAATTGACCATAAACATGACGCCCACTATAAGTTTTACACAAGGGCTTCTCTAATTTGTAAATATAAACAGCAAACTTTAAAAATCGTTCAATAAGTTCTTCTCTCATAATTAAGTATGTTATTAAATTTGACATTTTCCATTTTAAATCTTCATTTTGACATAAAAATTATCATTTATATCTGTTATTTATTACCCACTCAAATTAAGAAAGAACCAAATTACAATTGTCATTTTATAGTTTGCGTGCCACCTTAGTTTCTTTATATCCCTCAATAATATCTCCAACTTTAATATCATTAAAATTTTTGATATTTAATCCGCATTCAAGTCCTAATTTTACTTCTTTGACATCATCTTTAAATCTTTTTAAAGAGTCAAGTTTTCCTGTATAAATTACAATACCGTTACGTATCAGATGTATTTTATCATCTATATTTACTTTTCCATCTTTTACTGTGCATCCTGCAATTGTTCCAACCTTACCAATTTTAAAAACTTCTTTTATTTCAATATTAGAAACAATTTTTTCTGTAATTTTAGGAGCCAGCATTCCTTGCATAGCAGATTTAAGTTCATCAATAGCAGTATATATAACAGAGTATAAGCGGATATCTATTTGTTCTTTTTTAGCAAGTTTTCTAGATTCTATTGAAGGTCTTACCTGAAAGCCAATAATAATAGCATCCGAGGCAGAAGCAAGCAGCACATCAGATTCTGTTATTTGTCCAACAGCTTTATGTATAATATTTATTTGAATTTCTTCATTTGACAGTTTTAGTGCTGAATCTGTCAGAGCTTCAATAGAGCCATCTGCATCACCTTTTATAATAATGTTGAGTTCTTTAAAATTGCCTATGGCAATACGTCTTCCTATTTCATCAAGAGTAACATGTTTTTGTGTTCTTATATGTTGCTCTTTTTGTAACTGCAGACGTTTATATGCTATAGACCTTGTTTCTTGTTCATCTGTCATTACATTGAAAGTATCACCGGCTTGAGGTGCACCGTTTAATCCGAGTAATAAAACAGGTATTGAAGGTCCTGCTTCTTTAACAAAAATGTTTCTTTCATTATACATTGCTTTAACTTTTCCATGACAACATCCTGCAAGAATTATATCTCCAATTTTTAAAGTTCCGTTTTTTACCAATAATTTTACTACATAACCTCTTCCTTTATCCAGAGATGATTCTAATACTGTTCCTATTGCTTTTCTATTTGGATTAGCTTTTAGTTCCATTATATCTGTTTCTAACAAAAATTTTTCAAGTAACAGGTCAATATTTGTTCCTTTTTTTGCAGATATTTCCTGAGATTGATATTTCCCTCCCCAGTCCTCAACAAGAATGTTCATATTAGATAATCCTTCTTTAACTTTTTCTGGATTAGCATTGGTTTTATCAATTTTATTTATTGCAAATACTATAGGAACGCCTGCTGCTTTAGCATGATTTATGGCTTCTATTGTTTGCGGCATTATTGTTTGTTCGTCTGCTGCAATAACAATAATAACAGCATCTGTGATATTAGCACCGCGTGAGCGCATAGCGGTAAATGCTTCGTGTCCGGGTGTATCAAGAAAAGTTATTTTCCTGTCATTTTTTAAAGTTACTTCATAAGCACCTATATGTTGTGTGATACCACCTGCTTCACCTGCAATGACATTTGTTTTTCGGATATAATCAAGTAAAGATGTTTTTCCGTGGTCAACATGTCCCATAACAGTTATAACAGGAGTTCTTTCTATCAGGTCTTTTGGATTATCAATTTCTTCGGGTATTGCTTCCTGAACTTCTACACTTACAAATTCTACATTATATCCAAATTCATCTGCTATAATTGTCAATGTCTCAGCATTTATTCGTTGATTTATAGAGACAAATATACCAAGGTCCATACAAGAAGCAATAACTTCATTTATAGGTGTATCCATCATATTTGCCAATTCATTGACAGTTACAAATTCTGTAACTTTTATAGTTTTCTTTTCTTGTTCGATTTTTTCAATGTCTTCTTGTTTTTGCTGGCTTACTAGTTCACGTTTATGTTTTCTGTATTTAGCTGATTTTGATTTAGTTTTTGTGCTTAATTTTACTAATGTTTCTTTTATCTTTTTTTGAATCTCTTCTTCTGACAATTCATATACAATATGTCTTTTATTATGTTTTGTTTTTGTAAATTTAGACCCATTAGTAGGTTTTATAGTTTCTTTTTTATTTATTTTGTCAAGGTCTATTCCTTTGTTAATCCTTCTTCTTTTTCTTTTCTTTGTGTGTGTTTTGTTTATATCATTTGAAGATGATGCAACCAATTTCTTTTTATTGACTATTTTATTATCAGTTGGCAATTTCATTTTACCAATAATTCTAGGTCCCGAAAGTTTTTTTATTTCAGTTTTTATGAAAATATCTTCTTTCGTTTTTCCTTCAATAGTTTCTTTTTGTGTTTCTTCAGTTAAGTCTGGTATTGGTTCTTTATGAATTTTTTTAATCTCAGGTTGTTTTTTGCTTATCTCAATTTCTTTTTCTGTAATTTTTTTACCTGTTGGTTTTTCTTTTAGTTTTATTTTTTCTGTTTTTGTCTTTTTCTTGATAGGAGTTAAATCTATTTTGCCTATTATTTTAGGCATAGATTTAATTTTTGGCTCTTCTTTAGTTGGCTTTATTTCTTCTTTTTTTTCGGGAGATGGCTTATGTTCTTCAGGTTTAGGAGGTTTTGGCTTAATATCAATTTGGTCTTCAACTTTTATTTTGGTAGGAAAATCAATATCTTTTGTTTCTTTTATTGTTTCATCATCTGTAGATGGAATATTTTCTGTATTTTGTATAGATGATTCTTCTTCCTCTTCTTTTATATTTTCTTTGTTTTTTATAGAGAGGGTCTCTTTATCTGAAAGGTTTAATTCAATTTTATCAGATTCTTCCTTGAATTTTTTTTCTAATTGAAATTCTTCTACTAATATATCATATATCTCAGATGATACTTTGGTATTTGGCTTACTTTCAATTTTATAACCTTTTTTTAAAAAAAATTCAGTAATTGTAGAAATACCTATATTAAATTCCTTTGCAACTTTACTAAGTCTTATTGTTTTTTTAGCTTCTGTCATATATAAATTAGCAACTTTAAAAAAAATCAGGTAACTGCCTGATAACTATATTTGAAAAATAAATTAAACTGTTAATTATAATTGGTAATTTGGCTATATCTGCTCTTGTTCCGTCTGATGCATTCTTCATTAGACGGATTATTCTTCAAATTCATCTTTGAATATTTTTACAACTTTTTTTATTGTTTCCTCTTCCAAAGCAGATCTTTTTATTAATTCTTCAATATCAAGGTCTATAACACTTTTTGCTGTATTACATCCTATTGATTTTAGTTTGTCAAGAATTTGTTGGTCAATTTCGTCAGAGAATTCCTGTATATCTACATCTTCGGTATCAATCTCTGTATCTCTATATACATCTATTTCATATCCTGTAAGTTCTCCTGCAAGTTTTATATTAAAACCGCCTTTACCTATAGCTAAAGGGACTTGGTCTGTTTTTAGATATACATTAGCTCTTTTATTTTCCTCATCAATATTAATTGATAAAACTTTTGCCGGACTTAATGCTCTTGTTATATATAAAGGAGTGTTAGTTGTATAGTTTATAACATCTATATTTTCATTTTTTAATTCGCGTACAATTCCGTGTATTCTATTTCCTTTCATTCCCACACAAGCACCAACAGGATCTATTCTGTCATCGTAAGATTCAACAGAAACTTTAGCCCTTTCACCAGGCACTCTTACAATTTTTTTAACAGTAATTAATCCATCATATACTTCCGGAATTTCTGTTTCAAATAGTTTTTCTAAAAATACCGGTGATGTGCGGGACAAAATAATTAGAGGATTGTTGTTTCTTATTTCTACTGCTGAGACAATAGCTCGTATTGTTTCTCCTTTTCTGTAATAATCTGAAGGAATTTGTTCTGATTTTGGTAAGATAAGTTCAATATCATCATCATCAAGAATTAATATTTCTCTTCCCCTGATTTGATATACTTCTCCTGTAATGATGTTGCCTATTTTTTCTTTATAATTAGTATAAATACTATCTTTTTCATGTTCCAATATTTTAGAAACAAGGTTTTGTCTGATTGATGCTATCTCTCTTCTGCCAAAGTCTTTCATCTTTACTTCTTCAGACACATCTTCACCTATCTCAAAGTCAGGTTCTATTTTTATTGCTTCTGAATATGGAATTTGTTTGTTCTCATCTTCAACTTCGCCATCTTCAACAATTTCTCTGTTTCTCCAGATTTCAAGGTCTCCCTTATCAATATTAACTATTATATCAAAATTTTCTGATGAACTATATTTCTTTTCAAGTATATGCTTCATAACATCTTCCAAGATACGCATCATTGTTACCCTGTCAATATTTTTAAATTCTTTAAATTCAGAAAATGATTCTACTAAATTTATATTTTTCATTTTTAATAAATTTATTTTTTAATAAAAAAGGGGATTTTATCCCCTTTTTTATATCTCCTGCTTGTATTAAATTGCAAAAAAATATGCAATTTAAAAAATTTCTTATACAAAAGAAATCTTTTTAGCTGTCCGACCAGGGCTCGAACCTGGACTCTTATGGACCAAAACCATACGTGTTGCCAATTACACTATCGGACAATAATTTTGTAATAAAAATGCAAAGATATAAATGTTTTTTTAATTATTAGTAATTATTCAGGTATTAAAATTTTTATTGTTATTTAGGTATAAGGGTATATGATATAAAGGTATAGGGTATAGGGTATAGGGTATAGGGTATAGGGTATAGGGTATAGGGTATAGTGGTCGCACTCAGCCCTTATTTCAATATTCTTTATTTTCTTATACCTCATATTCCTATCTATTTTTGAGAGTTAACAAATTTAATATAACCATTGAAAGTTACCTTAACATCTTCTATCAAAGATACGGAATAACTTCTTTCTAGAAGAACAATTTCAATAACCTTGCCTTTTCCCATGCTTCAAGTGTTGTGAAATTTTTTTGTGCTTC
>CAZOSY010000131.1:0-7713 GCA_964582565.1 uncultured Bacteroidales bacterium
AATGTGATATAAAAAAATTATATTATAATAACAATTTAACAAATTTTACATTTGGGCTGTGATATAGTTTTAAAAAAAAAATTATATCACATTAAAATATAACATAAATAAATGCCCGATAAATTCAAAGACATATACAGAATAGAAACAACACGATTAAAAGCCTGGTATTATACAAAACACGGAAAATATTTTGTAACTATATGCATCCATAGAAGAGAAGAATTTTTTGGGGAAATTATTGACAAAAAAATGTTTTTATCGGATATTGGAAAAATCGCAGATATTAAATTAAAAGAAACAGAAAAAATACGTAAAAATATGAAATTGGATGAATACGTTATTATGCCGAATCATATACATGTAATAATCGTAATTATAAATGTAGAGACGAGGCGCGCCTCGTCTCTACAACAAAACGAACAAAACCATCCAAATAATCAAAATAAATCAAAAATCCAGCAACAAATGTCCAAAATATCACCAAAACCAGGTTCATTATCTGTTATTATAGGTTCATTCAAATCTGCTGTAACAAAAACCGCAAATGCCGTAGGATGCCTATCCAACGGTATAAATAATAAATACCCCTGTAAAAATTTTGTATGGCAATCACGATTTAATGACCATATTATCAGAAATAATAAATCTTTTAGCAATATTTGTAAATATATTCGACAAAATCCTGAAAATTGGGATAATGATATAAATAATATTAAAAAAGAAAATACAAAATTATGAAACACAAAAAAATAACATTTGCAGTCATATTATTAATACTGCCATTTTTTATTTCCGCACAAACATGGGAAGAAGAAAAAGAAAAAATGCAAAAAAAATTTGCAGAACATGTAAAACAAACAAAGCAAGAATTTAATAATTACTTCCAGCAGCAACAAAAAGAATACAAGGAATTTGTCCAAAAAACTGATAGTGCTTATTCAAAATTTCTTTCAAAAACATACAAAGAATATAATCTTTTTGCAGGAATTAAGCCGGAAAAAACACCAAAACCAGATAATATCCCTGTTTTTGTTCCCACAAAAAAAGAAAAGACAATAAAAAAAATTCCTGTCAAAGCATTTGAAAAAATAATTATTCCAAAGCCCATAATAAAACCTGTTATCCGTGAAACTTCACAAGACGAATCAATAGAACTAAAAACTCAAACTAAACAAATCAATTTTTATGGCTCTGATATATTTTTTAGATATGATAAAAACTTTATAAAAAGTCCTTTAACAAAAATAAATGAAAAAACAATAAGTGATTTCTGGAACAGGATGAGCCAGACAGAATATGAGCATTTTATCAGTCAAATGCAGGATTACAAAATAGAAATGAATCTTAATGACTGGGGCTATTACCTTTTACTTAAAAAAACTTCTGAAAAAATATTCGCGGGTTCAGAAAATCAATCCGAGCTTTTTGTCTGGTATATGCTGTCAAAATCAGGTTATAAAGTCAGGGTTGGCTATAATAATAACAAAGTTTATTTACTTATACCATCGTTTAATACTTTATATGGAGTAAAATATTATACTTTTAACAATTTACGGTATTATGCAATAAATTTAGATGCAGAAAAAATTTTTACATACAAAAAAGATTATCCTGAAGCCAATCTGATAATGGATTTTAATATTAGAAATCCTTTAAATATAGGCAATGCTTTTTCTGAAAAAACTATTAATTTTAATTATTACGAAAAAAAACATTTTTTAAAAATAAAGTATAATACCAATTCTGTTGAATTTTATAAAGATTATCCTGTTACAGATTTAAAAGTATATTTTGATGCAGCTATTTCACATATAGCAAAAGAATCTATTACAGAAAATCTTTATCCTCTTATAAAAGCTCAATCCGAAACAGAAGCAGTCAACTTATTGCTTAATTTTGTTCAGACATCTTTTAAATATAAAACAGACCAGGAATATCTTGGTAAAGAAAAATTTTATTTTCCTGAAGAGGTCTTTTATTATCAGTACTCAGATTGCGAAGACAGGGCAGTTTTATTTGCCTGTCTTGTTAAAAATTTGCTTAAGCTTGAAGTTATCGGGCTAAAATATAAAGGACATATTGCTACAGCAGTAAAATTTGATGAAGATGTTTCGGGCGATTATTTTATTTATAAAGGACAAAAATATATTGTCTGTGACCCGACATACTTAAATGCTCCACTTGGTATGAGTATGCCTCAGTTTGCTTATGCGAAAGCTGATATTATAGAATTAGAAAATATTCAGCATAATAAAAAATTAAAAGACAAAATATGGGCTTCTGTATTGGCTTCAGGTGGAAATCACGGCTCTAACAAAAAAGATATTGTTTTTGATAAATCAGGAAATAGCTATGTTACAGGATATTTTAATGAATATGCAAATTTTGGCAAATACAATCTAAAATCTACTGATAACACTAATGACATTTTTTTGGCAAAATATGATAAGACAGGCAAAGTAATCTGGGCTAAACAATCAGGAGGCAATGGAAATGATATTGCTTATAATATTTTTCTTGACAAAAATGATAACTGCTATATAACCGGCTCTTATGACAGAACTGCTGTTTTTGGTGATAAAATATTGAATTTAAAAGAAAATTCAGACGTTTTTATAGCGAAATATTCTCAAAATGGAAATCTGCTCTGGGCAAATAAAGCCGGAATTGATAATATATATAATGATGTTAATTTTAATTTTTTGGCAAAATATGACTGTTCAGGCAATCATCAGTGGACAAGAATATATAATGAAACAGAAAATTATGCCAATCAGGGAATATCAATAGATTCTTTAAATAATTGTTATTTATCCGGCTCTTTTTATGCTTTATCAGGTATAGACATTGATGTTTTATCTTTTAATGAATATTCTGAATTTGATAAAATAAAATATGTTAAATCTTTAAATGATAAATTGATTGCTAATGGCTATAATAAAGCTATTGCAGGATTGGTTGCTGCTATTAATTTTACAAAAACCAACGGAAATAGTATTTCAGGAGAAACAATACAAAAAGCTCTAAATAAATATAATCCTGAGTTTAAAAATACATCTCCAAATATTTACAAAAGAATTGGAGGGCTACAGTTTTTAAAAAATTTACAGGGAATAATCACAATAAAAACAGAAGATAGCAAAGATGTTTCATTTGATAAAATAAAGATAAAAAATAATTCAAAAATAAAAACTATTGAATATAAAAGCGGGAATATTGATATTAATATTTTATCAGGAATCAATGTTGGAAAAGCTATTATATGGTATGATCTCAATTATATAAGGTTATATAAAAAAGATGGTAATTTGCTTTTTGATTATCATGACGATACACAGAAAACTTTAAATTTAAAAAAGGATATACTGGATTGATGCAGTTTAAGTGATATTGAAAAATACTTGATTGTTTCAATTAATTTATATATTTATATTTTATTTATTAAAAATAAATTCAAAAGTACTAACCTCTGAGGATTTTAATTGGTCAGACCACGACTAGCTGGCTTTATGAACAAACTCTGAATAGTTACAATAATTTTATGTTGGTTTGCTACTATGCAATGATACTATCTCATTTTATTCTGGTTCAATCATATTAAATAGATTATCTGCCAAATTTTTGTCCAGTTCTTTAAGAATTTTATATTCATTTAAAGATGAACCTGAATCTTTTATCATTAAATAAGCCAGTCCTAGATTATAGTGTGCTTCAGCAAAGTTTTGCTTAATTTGAGTTGCCTGCTTAAATGCCTTAATAGCTTCCTGGTAGCATTCAAAGTTAAGATAAGCCACGCCCAGATTACAATATACATCGGCAATATCAGGGTTAATGCTGATAGACTTCTTAAATGTCCCGATAGCTTTTTGGTAATTTTTAAGTTTACTATAAGTTACACCCAGATTATAGTATGCATCAGCAAAATTCGGATTAAGCTGAATTGCCTTTTTGTATTGCTCAATAGCTTCTTGGTAGCGTCCCAGAGTGCCATAAACTACGCCCAGATTATGATGTGCATTAGCAAAATCCGGCTTGAGTTGAATTGCCTGTTTGTATTGCTCAATAGCTTTTGGGTAGCGTCCAAAATTAGCATAAATTATGCCCAAATTATAGTATGCATCAGCAAAATCCGGCTTGAGTTGAATTGCCTGCTCAAATGCCTTAATTGCTTCCTGGTAGTGTCTAATATTGGTATAAATCATGCCCAGTCCAAAGTATGCATTAGCAAAGTTATGTTTGATACTAATAGCTTGCTTATAATTCTCAATTGCTTTTTGGTAGCATCCAGTATTGCCATAAGTTAGACCTATACCAGAGTATACTTCGGCATAATCAGGTCTTATTTTAATTACCTGCTTAAATATATTAATTGCTTGTTGCCAGTATTCAAGTTTATTATAAACCACACCAAGATTATAATATGCATCAGCAAAATCAGGGTTAACCAGGATTGCCTGCTTAAATGCTTTAATTGCTTTTTGATAGTATTTAAGGTTAGCATAAGCCAGTCCCAGATTACAATATGCTTCTGCAAAGTCTGACTTGATTTGAATTGCCTTCTTGTAAACATCAATTTCTTCCTGATAGTGTTCAATATTACTATAAGTAAGTCCAAGATTAGAGTATGCTTCTGCAAAGTCTGGATTAATTTGAATTGCTTTCTTGTATTGCTCAATTGCTTCCTGATAGCGTCCAAGATTAGCATAAGCTGCACCCATACCAAAGTATGCGTCAGCAAGATTGGGATTGATGCGAATTGTCTGCTTATAAGCATTTATGGCTTCTTCAACGCGACTAAGTTTGTCATAAGCAAGTCCCAGACTAAAATATGCATCGGCATAATCAGGATTAATACTGATAGCGAGATTAAATGACTTAATAGCTTGTTGATATTCTTTAAGTTTACTATAAGTTAAGCCCAGATTGTAGTGTGCTTCAGCAAAATCCGGTTTGAGTTGAATTGCCGTTTTGTATTGCTCAATTGCTTCTTGATATCGTGCAAGGTTAGAATACACTGTTCCCAAACCAAAGTGAACTTCTGTAAAATCCGGCTTGAGTTGAATAGCATGTTTATATACCTCAATTGCTTCTTTGTATTGCCCAAGAATACTATAAGCTGTGCCCAGTCCAAAATATGCATCAGCAATATCAGAATTAATATTGATAGCTTTTTTAAATGACTTAATTGCTTGTTGGTAATATTCAAGTTTACTATAAATTATACCTATATTGTGGTATGCCTCAGCAAAATCTGGTTTGAGTTTAATTGCCTGTTTGTATGCATTAATTGCTTCCTGGTATCGTGTAAGCTTAGAATATACTGAGCCAAGGCCAAAATATGCCTCAACAAAATCAGGATTAAGTTGAATTACCTGTTTAAAGGCATTAGTTTCTTCCTGATAGCGTCCAAGTTTTTTATATATTACACCAAGATTGTAGTATGCCTTATCAAAATCAGGTTTGAGTTGAGTTGCCTGTTTATATGCCTCAATTGCTTGTTGGTAAAATCCGAGATTGCCATAAGATAGTCCCATATCAAAATATGCCTCGGTATAATTGGGCTTGAGCTGAATTGCCTGCTTATATGACTTAATTGCTTGTTGGTGGTCATCAATAATATCATAAGCCAGTCCAAGATTATAATGTGCCTCAGCAATATCAGGTTTAATTTTAATAGCTGACTTAAATGCCTCAATTGTTTTTTTGTAATATTTAAGATTACCATAAGTAGCACCAAGTTCCAAATATACCTCAGTAAAATCGGGCTTTATATAGATTGCCTTTTTATATACCTCAATTGCTTTTTGGTGGTATCCAAGAATATTGTAAATTATACCCAGATTATGGTATGCATTAGCAAAATCTGGCTTGAGTTGAATTGCCTGTTCAAATGTCATGATTGCTTCCTTATAGTATTTAAGTTTAGAGTAAACTACGCCTATATTATAGTATGCTTCGGCAAAATCGTGTTTAAGATGAATTGCCTGCTCAAATGTTTTAATGGCTTCTTCGTAGTCCTCAAGCTTATAATAAACTATTCCCAGATTATAGTATGCTTCGGCAAAATCCGGCTTTATATAAATTGTCTGTTTATATGACTTAACAGCTTCTTGATTGTATCCAAGATTAGCATAAGCCATCCCCAAATTATAGTGTGCTTCAACAATATTAGAGTCAATTTTAATTGCCTGTTTATATGCCTTGATTTCTTCCTGATAGAGTCCAAGATTAGCATAAACTACTCCTAGATTACAATGAGCATCAGCAAAGTCTGGATTAATTTTAATTGCCTGTTTATATTGCTCAATTTCTTCCTGATAGAGTCCAAGATTAGCATAAGCTATTCCAAGATTGTTGTATGCCTCGGCAAATTTTGGGTTTATTTCAATTGCATGCTTGTATGCTTTAATCTCTTCCTGACAGAGGCCAAGATTACCATAAGTTACGCCCAGATTGCAGTATGCCTCAGCATAGTCAGGTTTTATACTTATAGTTTGCTTAAATGAATTAATTGCTTCTTGATATTTTTTAAGTTTACAATAAATTATACCAAGATTATAGTATGCCTTGATAAAATTGGTCTTTATTTGAATTGCCTGCTTGTATAACTTAATTGCTTCCTGATAGTGTCCAAGGTTATCTTTACAATATCCGGCATAGAAATAGTACTTAGCATTGTATAGGTCTTTTTCGATAGCTTGTTCAAAATAGGGAAGAGCATTTTTATAATCTTCTATCCAGATAAAAATAAGTCCTTTAAGAAATGGTTTCTCTGCAGAGTCATGTAAATTTTTTATTCTATTTGCTTCCCATTTAGCAAGAGTTTGTCCTTTGTTATGTGTAAGTTTCATCACTCTCTTACCAGGTATGACAAAATTCATGTCTTGACCTTTAATCATTTTAAAAGTTGAAACTCCGACAATATCGCCTTTCATATTAATTACAGGACTGCCGCTATAATTTGGAGACAAAGGTGTGCTAATCTGAATAATTCTCCCAAATTCAGGAATATCCCGAACTGCCGAGATTATACAATCTGTAACTGTTTGTTTAGGTTCTAAAGAACTTCCAATTACGATAATATGTTCGCCTTGTTCAAGTATAGAATTACTTACTGACAAATATGACACAGCATTATAAGGAATATTTGTAGATACCCGTATAATATCACCTTGTCTGTCTTCTGTCATAACTTGCATAATATGATAAACTTGCCCTTCTGCTGTTTTTACATCAGCACTGCTTACGCCTTCAAGAATATGATAGTTGGTAATAACATCACCATCTTTACTGATAAAAAATCCATTTCCCTGCTCAATGATTTTCCCTTGCTCATCATAAGTTATAATAGTAACAACAGATGGTTTAACTTTTTTGACAAATACTGGCAAATTTTTCTGTGCCTGTGATAAAGTAGAAATACAGAAAAAAAATATAATACAAGGTATTAAAAACCATTGATGTATATCTTTTGTAATTTGTTTCATACGTTTATATTTTCATATACTGAATCAGGCAACTGCCTGACAGCACAAATTTTATCTCATAATTAACAAGATAAAGTTCAATATTTGATGTTTGACATTTGACCTTTCAAGTTTTTAGTTATTAAACTCTAAACTCTAAACTGTCTTTGGTCATGGATGTTTAATATTTATTTTTTTTATTTTGATTATCAATTAGTTATGCTCTCCAATACTTCAGTAAAAA
>CAZOSY010000132.1:0-7670 GCA_964582565.1 uncultured Bacteroidales bacterium
TTATTTACTCCTGTAGTATTCAAAATTTTTTCCGCCAAAAGCAAAAGATACCATATTGCCGTTATCATCAACTTTTCTGTTAAGTTTTATGTTATTATCAGTGAGCTTATTAAATTTTTTTATACCAACATCTGCTAAATCCCACATAGATAGCTTGTCATCACTTAACTTATTATTATTTTTTGAGATGATTTTTTTTATCTTGGCAAAAGCATATTCTTTTAAAGTCATATAATCCTGTAATTTTATTTCTTGTTTATACTGCTGAAACAAATTTGTATTTTTTAATTGTAAATAAGAATAAATATCTGAATAATAATGTCGTTTTGCTTGTTTAAATGTTAATTGTTTTTTATTTTCAGTCAGTTTGGTAACTTTAATTGTTTTAATGGTATGAATATTATAATCATTTTTTGTTATTGATATATTGTTGTTTTTATTTATTATGTTAATAGGTTTAACAATTTTACAGGTCTTTTTATTTTTTTTGGAATAAGATATATCTTTGTTTTTTATAATCTGTATATCTTTTTCTTTAATTTGTTGTTGTAAAGCAGAATTATCAGCAATGGTTTTATCTGATAAAGAGTTGTTGTTATTATTTAATATATAAATGCTTAAAAAGATTAAAACAGATGCAGCAACAGATACTGTAGAATAAAATGATTTCTTTTTATAAAAAGGAAGTATAAACTTTTTTAAACTTGTTTTTTGAGTATAAACAATATTTTTATCAGGTATAAGATAAGTTTTTTTAAACAGATTATATTCTTTTTTTAATAAAGGATTTTTTTCTAGAAACAAAATGACATTTTTAGATTCTTTATAATTCAAATCTCCTTCCAGGTCAGCAATAAAAAAATCTTCATAGTTATCTTCATTTATATTGTCAACAGTAATTATAACAGTTTTTCTTAAAAAATTTTTATGAACAAATATGATATTTTTATCAGGTTTTACAGTAATGTTTTCAAAATCTTCAAATTCTTTTTTTAAAACAGGATTTTGTTCAAGAAACGTCATAAGTTCAGCAATCCGAACAGGATTTAGATTACCTTCCCGGTAGTCTAAAAAATATATTTCATAATTATTTTTATTAATATCCATATAATTATTCAGGTATTAAAATTTTTATTACTATTTAGGTATAAGGGTATATGGTATAAAGGTATAGGGTATAGTAGTCGCACTCAGCCCTTGTTTCAATATTCTTTATTTCCTTATACCTCATATCCATATCTATTTTTGAGATTTAACAAATTTAATATAATCATTGAGAGTTACCTTAGCATCTTCTATCAAAGATGCGGAATAACTTCTTTATAGAAGAACAATTTCAATAATCTTGCTTTTTCCCATGCCTCAAGTGTTGTGAAATCTTTTTGCGCATTATATTTCATAAGAACATATTCCTTTTTAGAAGCTTCTTTTTTTATCAATGATATATTCCTTTGACTTTTTCATACAATATTCTTTATTTCCTTATTTCCTTATACTCTATACCTTATTCCCTTATACCTTATTTCCCTATACCTGAATAGTTACATATACATAATTAAATTACTGTTTCAATACTTCCAATATATTTTCTTAAAAACATTCTTGCTCTGTAAATATACACTTTAACCTGTGATTCGTTAATGTCAGCTATTTTGCTTATTTCTTTATAGGAATATCCTTCATAATCTCTCAGCAAAACAACTGCCCGTTGTATTTCAGGAAGTTTGCTTAAAGCTTTGTTTAAAACATCTTTTAAGTCAGAATATTGATTATCACAAGATAAGTTGTCATAAATATTTTCGTCAGATTCAGAATATCTTTTATTTCTTCTTGTTTCATCAATCAAAGTATGATAAGCTGTTGTAAACAGATAAGAGCGCGCTTTTTCAGCAGAAATGCTTTTTACTTTTATCCACATTTTTTTAAATGACTCCTGAACTATATCTTTTGCTTTATGCTCATCTCTGATATTTTTTAATACAAATCTGTAAACACTATCTGAGTATTTATCAACGCAATCATTATAATCGCAAACTGTCATTTTTTGTTATTTATGGTCGTTTGGCTCCACAGTTTATCTTGTAAACTAAACAAAGTTTACCAAGTTAAATCATTTTAATTTAACATGGCGATATCATCCGCCTTAGGCGAACAGTGAGTAATTTAATAATTCCTAGGCATTTCTTTTTAGTCAGACGTATATGTTATAACAAAAGTTACAAACAGAAAAGTCCTTATTCATTTAATTTAAGGACAGCAAGGAATGCTGATTGAGGTATTTCTACGTTACCCACTTGTCGCATTCTTTTTTTACCTTTTTTTTGTTTTTCCAATAATTTTCTTTTTCTGGTAATATCGCCACCATAACATTTGGCAGTAACATCTTTTCTAAATGCTTTTATTGTTTCGCGTGCTATAATTTTTGACCCAATAGCTGCCTGAATAGCAATATCATATTGCTGACGTGGAATAAGTTTTCGTAATTTTTCACATATTTTCCTTCCAAAAATATATGAATTATCTTTATATATTAGAGATGATAAAGCATCTACATTTTCTCCGTTTATCAGAATATCTAATTTTACCAATTTTGATGTCTTATATCCTGTAAGATGATAATCAAACGAAGCATATCCTTTAGATATGGATTTTAATTTATCGTAAAAATCAAAAATTATCTCTGACAAAGGCATGTCAAAAGACAGTTCAACTCTGTGAGTAGTAATATACACTTGATTTTTCAGCACACCTCTTTTAGATAAGCATAGAGTAATAATAGGTCCTATAAATTCTGATTTTGTAATAATTTGAGCAAGTATATAAGGTTCATCAATCCTGTTAATACGACTTGGGTCAGGCAATTCGGAAGGATTATCTATTTTTATTTTTTCTTCTTTGTTTGTATAAACAATATAAGACACATTAGGCACTGTGGTAATTATAGTCATTTCAAATTCACGTTCTAATCGTTCCTGAACGATTTCCATATGCAACATACCAAGAAAACCACAACGAAAACCAAAGCCAAGAGCAACAGAAGATTCAGGTTCATATGTCAAAGAGGCATCGTTTAAATGTAATTTTTCAATAGAATTTCTTAATTCTTCATAATTTTCTGTATCAACAGGATAAACGCCGGCAAAGACCATTGGTTTAACGTCTTTAAATCCTTCTAATGATTTATCACAAGGTTTATTCACATGAGTTATTGTATCGCCTACTTTAACATCAGTAGGTTCTTTAATTCCAGAGATAATATATCCAACATCACCTGAAGATATATATTCACGAGCCACTTGTTTTAATTTAAAAATGCCAACTTCTTCAGCTAAATATTCTTTGCCTGTTGCTACAAACTTAACTTTATCTCCTTTTTTAATAATACCATTAAAAATTCTAAAATAAGCTATAACGCCTCTATAAGAATTATATACAGAATCAAATATTAAAGCTTGCAAAGGTTTATTTGTATATCCTGTTGGTGGCGGTATAATACCAACAATTGCTTCTAAAATCAAGTTCACTCCAAGTCCTGTTTTCCCACTTGCATAGATAATATCCTGAGCTCTACAGCCGATTAAATCTATAATTTGTTCTGATATTTCATCTGGCATTGCACCGGGTAAATCCATTTTGTTTAATACAGGAATTATAGTCAGATTATTATCTAATGCAAGATATAGGTTAGAAATTGTTTGAGCTTCAATACCTTGTGTGGCATCAACAACCAACAATGCACCTTCGCAGCCGGCTATTGCACGAGAAACTTCATAAGAAAAATCTACATGCCCCGGTGTATCTATTAAATTTAGTTTATAAATCTCTCCCTGTTTTTCATAGTTCATTTGAATAGCATGACTTTTTATTGTAATTCCTCTCTCCCTCTCAAGTTCCATATCATCAAGCAGTTGTTCATGTGATTCTCTTGAAGAAACAGTGTTTGTAAATTCCAGTAACCTATCTGCCAGAGTACTCTTGCCATGGTCTATATGAGCTATTATACAAAAATTTCTTATGTTTTTCATTATTGCAAAAATACAATTTTAAGCAAACAAAAATTTAGTTTTTGTAAAATAATAATTAATTTAATATTTTTTTATAAAAAAATATTAAATTTGTATTCTATATTATTTTTGTCATTTTTAATAGTATTAAATTTGTATTTATAAAAAAAATACTAAATTTGTGTGTTTATTATTTTTAATAGTATTAAATATTTTTGTTTAATAAAAATTATTATAATTATGCAGTATATTTCAAAAATCTTTAAATTATCAGTTATATTATGTCTTTCTATTATTAATGTCTCTTCTTTCGGACAAAAAACAGATATTGATTTTAATCAGATAAACCCAGATGCAAGATTATATGAATGTTTTGATAAAACTTATATTCAGCAACTTCAAAAAGATAATCCTGAATTAATTTTATATTATAATTTTTATCTTGACAACTCATATTTTGTAGGAAAAGAAGTCCCGGAAAAACCTATTAATGGTAAAGATATTCATACTGTTACATTAAAAAATGAAACATCATCAGATAAAATTCAGTATTTTAATGAAGATTTATCCAAATTTAATCCAAAGACATTCAATGTATTAAAATATAATTTTAAAACTGACTATAATAAATATACAAACTATATTTTAGGTAATACAGGAAAGATATTAATTTTTTATCCTAAAAAGAGGTTTATAAAAAAATATAATGACTATAAAAAAAGTTTAACGAATAATCTATAATTTTTAAAAACTTATAATTATGTTAAAAAAATTTTTCACTATTATTTTGGCAGTTCTTTCAAATATTGTTTTTGCACAAACATATTTAATCAGTACAGGAGGAACAGTAAATACATGTGCCGGAGATTTTTATGATAGTGGCGATACTGGTGGTGCGTATGGTAATAATGAAAATTTTACAATGACCTTTTGCTCTAATAATGCTGTTAATACTCATATTAAAGTTTATTTCTGGGATTTTGATATTGACCCTTCTGATACATTATATATATATGATGGTGCTAATACCGGAGCACCACTTATAGGAGCATATAATGATGCCAATTCTCTTTTTCTTTATATGATTAAAGCAACATTAACAAATCCATCAGGATGTTTAACATTCAAATTCAAATCTGACGGAGCTACAAACTCAGCAGGATGGAAGGCAGAAATATCATGTATTCCTCTTTGTCAACAAGTTATTTCTACTATGTCTTCAAGTACAAACCCTCCAGCTGTTTATGATACAAACGATAGCTGCTATTATATTGATATTTGTTTTGGTAATTCAATTTCTTTTGTGGGTTCAGGTAGCTATCCTGAAAATGATATGGTATATCATCAGGATGATGGCACATCAACATTTGACTGGAACTTTGGTGACGGAACTTTTGGCACAGGACAAAATGTAGAGCATCTTTATGATTTGGTTAGAGGATATGATGTTACTTTAACAGTAACTGATGTAAATGGGTGTGTCAGTACTAATTTTATAGCATTAAGAGTTAGAATTTCGGAAAATCCTTTTGGAGATATAAATCCTTTGCCTGATATATGTTCAGGAACCAATCTGGATATAAATGTTGGATATGACCCCAACTCTTCTATTGTAGTAGATCCTGTTGGCTCTCACCAGTCAGCCAGTCAGGGATTTGACAGCACTATGTTTGTGCCTGACGGACCTAACTGTCCTGAGCAATGTTATAATACTGATGTTGAATTTAATGCTTTTGCTCCGGGGCAAACAATTACCAGTGTTGATGATATTTTATCTATATGTGTTAATATGGAACATTCTTTTATTGGAGATTTGGAATTTACAATAATTTGTCCTAATGGGCAGAGTGTTGTGTTAAAAGAATATATTTCTTCAGGTCGTGGTTATCTCGGGGAACCTTATGGCGGAGATAGCCATGGCACTTATGATGATGGTTGTGATCCTGCTGATAATCCGTCTGGCACTGGCTGGAACTATTGCTGGTCAGAGATATATCCTACAATCGGGACTATAAATGACCATTCATCTGAACATACATTAGTTGCAACTGATACAGTAAATAATACCGGTTATTATGACCCAAATGCAGGTTTTTCAGGTCTGATAGGATGCCCTTTAAATGGTGTATGGACAATTGAAATTTGTGACTACTGGTCCATAGATAATGGCTATATTTTTTCATGGGATTTAAACTTAGACCCTAATCTTTTGCCAACGGGCTGGGGCTATGATATACCTATTGACCAGATTGACTGGGACGGACCTTTTATAACTGACCAGCAGGACTCAATAATCACTGTTTCGCCTGATTATGGAGGAACATTTGCTTATACGGTAAATCTTACAGATGCTTTTGGATGTAGTTATGATACAACAATTTATTTGAATGTATTACAAACTCCTGATGTTAATTTAGGTACTGATACTGTAATATGTGGAGGAGATATTATCACATTAGATGCCGGGGCTGGTTATGATACATATTACTGGTCAACAGGTTCTTCAAATCAATCTATTCCTGTTAACACTTCAGGGATATATTCCGTTACTGCTACCAACACTAATGGTATTATAAGCTGTATAGATTCTGATTCAAAGACCATTTCAATAATTCCAATGCCTTTACTTGATTTAGGACCTGATATTTGTAGCCCAATACCATATACTCTTGATGCAGGAAATCCGGGATTTAACTATTTATGGAGTACTGGTGCAACAACCCAAACTATTGATGTAACATTAACAGGTAATTATTCTGTTTTGGTTACTGATGTTATTGGCTCGCCATGTTATGAGAGAGATACTGTATATATTCGTATCTTACCTGAACCTGTTATTAATTTAGGAGATACTGCAACTATTTGTGATTATCTGCCTTATGCGTTAAATGCAACAACAGAACTGGATCCTTTTTATGTTAATAATTATGATTATTACTGGATACATACTTTAAACGGGCAGGTTTGTGCACCAAGCGGACAGACATCTAAAACTATTGCATTAGATAATTTAGAAGTAGGGACACATCAAATAACTGTATATGTTATTGGTTGCGATACTGTATTTGATACTTTTTCTTTAAATGTAAAAATATGTCCTTTGACTATACCTAATGTTTTCACTCCAAACGGAGATGGTGTAAATGATTTTTTCTATATTGATGGTTTGGAATTTTATCCAAATAGCACTTTGATTATATATAACCGATGGGGACAAAAGGTACTTGAAGATACAAACTATCAAAATAACTGGGATGGAGGTAAAAATTCAGATGGCGTTTATTACTGGATACTAAAACTTGTAGATAGAAGAGGGACAGAAGAGCATGGTACAATTACTATTGTTGGTAAGCAATAATTATTGCTATAGATAAAACAATGCGAAACCTATTTTGATATTATATCTACGATTTTGGGATTATAAAACGACTATAATAATAAATAAATCTTAAAATATTTCAACTTGAATAATTCACAAATTCATCCAAAAAGTTTGTAAATTACACATATTCAACAGATTAACAAAGTTATGATCAAAAAATAATTTTTCTTATATTTTTTAATTTTGTTTTAATTAGAAAATCCCGAAAGGGATTTAATTTTCACCCCGTTAGATAATTAATAAACAATCCTGAAAGGATTGAACCCCTTCGGGGTTCTATATAG
>CAZOSY010000133.1:0-7645 GCA_964582565.1 uncultured Bacteroidales bacterium
TAATTAAAATTATTTATTTTTGAATAATTATGCAAAAAATTTCTTTTATTTTTAATATTCGCTGTCAAGTTTCACTAGGTTGTTTATGATAACTTGAATTTATTTTTAAATAATTTTATGTGATTGACATTAGTTAATTTACCGTTCTGCTTAAATGTGTAACTATGATAAGATTGCGTTTTATTTTCAGGGACAATTTTTACATTTTTATTAGCTCCTATCCATTGAGCATATACCAATTCTTCTTCTACACTTTCTCTTTTTTCTTTTATTTCATGCCTTTTCCATTCTTCTGTAGTTGATTTTTTTCTTCTTTCAATTTTTTTTAAAGGGTCTTCTTTATCTTTTTTTACAAAACGTTTGAAACGAAATGCTATTCCTGACCCTGTAAAATAATAATCTTCGGCAGAGCCATCATATGCAAACTCTATATTATTATTAAATGTACCGGGTGCTGTTACCTGAAACTGACCTTTGTTTTCAATAAAATATTTCTCTTCCCCATATTTTATTTTCCAGTTACTTTGAGAAAAAATAAAACTGGTAAACAGGAAAAAATTAACAGTAAATAATATTATATATTTTTTAATTTTTTTGAGTATTTTTTATGATTAATACATTTGAGAATTATAGTAAAAATAGACCAAATTAACTTAATCCGCCTAAGCAAATTTATTTTACAAAGATATATTTTATTTTTTTAATATTATTTGTTTTTTTTTGATTTTTTTAAAATTTAGACAAATCTGTTCTTTTATACCATGAAAGCACTATTTTTTATTTGCTGATTCTTAAATAAAATAAAAAAAAATAGTTATTTAACAAATTTTGTAACATTTTTCACATCATATAAATAAAAAATCAAATTTAATAATATATATTTGCAATACAATTTTATTTTTTTAACTAATTTTTTTAATAATGATTAGTGACACAACAATAGAAATAATTGGTTATTTAGCTTCTATTATAATTGTAGTCTCAATGCTTATGAGTTCAATTATAAAACTTAGATGGTATAATCTAATAGGAGCTCTCTTATTTTCAATATATGGATTCTTAATTGGGGCATTGCCAGTAGGAATAATTAATGCTTTCATCACTCTTATAGATATATATTATATACATAAAATGTATTCAAAAAAAGAAAGTTTTAAAATCCTTGAAATTGAAAATAAAAACACTTATCTAACAGAGTTCCTGAAATTTTACAAGCAATATATAAACAAAATCTTCCCTGATTTTAAATATAATCCTAAACAAAATAGTATCAGTTTCTTTATACTAAGAAATCTCGCTGTTGCAGGTATCTTTTTAGCAGAAAAATATGATGAAAAAACATTGCTTATAAACTTGGACTTTGTAATACCTGAATACAGGGACTTTAAACTTGGAAAATATATATTTGTAGAAAATAAAAAATATTTCTCAAATCTTGGTTATGAAAGATTATATGCTATTTCCAATATTCAAAAACATATTTCTTATCTAAAAAAAATGAAATTTACAGAAAAAACAATAGATGGAAAGACCTTCTTTGTTAAAGATGTGAATTGATAGTATTAAAATTTTAACAGCTCTTCATACAACATTTTTACCGGCAATCCCATAACATTAAAATAAGAACCATAAATCTTTTCAATACCTGTATATCCTATCCATTCCTGTATTCCATAAGCTCCTGCTTTGTCATAAGGTTTATAATTAGCAACATAATAAGAAATTTCTTCTTTGCTTAAATGCTTAAAAAAAACGTCGGTAGATGAGTAAAATATTTTTGTTTTATATACTGACCTAATACAAACACCTGTAATAACTTTATGATTATTACCTGACAGCATTCCTAAAATCTCTACTGCCTCATCATAATTTTTTGGTTTACCTAAAATCATACCATTTAGACATACAATAGTATCAGCAGTAATCAATATTGTATTATTATCAAAAGTTGATAAATCAAAAGCATCTGACTTAATCTTACATAAATGAACAGGCATCTGTTCACAACTCAGTCCTTTTGGATATGCCTCCTTAACTTTTTTATTTATTACATTAAATTTTATACCAAGACCTTCTAATAAATATTTCCTACGCGGAGACCCTGACCCAAGAATTATTTTGAAATTATTAATTTTATCTAAAAACATATTTCCTTACTTTAATCAAAAAAATAAAACCAAATATAAAATTATAATTCTATCTGAACAAATTTTAGTAATTTTATTTTTTTTTATTATCAAAAACAATGAACTTATTTCAAAAAATAAAAATATTTACTCTTATAATTATATCACTTATTTGCTATGTGCTTTTATCATGCTCTAAACAAAGTAAAAATTTATTGACAAAAAATTTTATTTCAAAAGATAGCGTTATTACAGTAAAAGTTAATAAAGAAGATAAACAAAATGATTATTATAACGAAGACCACTTACGCTATGAAGATTATATATATAAAAATAATATAAAAACCGTTTTGCTATACAAAGATGGATGGGAACTATCTCTGCCAATAATAGAGCTAAATAGTGATAAAAAATTAAAACTATCTTTTGATGACCTTGATATTGATTCTAAAAATTATAAATATACTATAATACATTGTGATGCCTCATGGCAAGCTTCCGATATTGCCAAATCAGAATATATAGACGGATTTACCCAAGATTATATCAACAATTATCAATTTTCTTTTAATACTATCCAAAAATATACTCATTATGAACTAATATTCCCAACAGAAAACTTAAAAATCACTAAATCAGGTAATTATATTTTAAAAGTGTTCGTTGGTGAAAATGAAAAAAATATAGCTTTTACTAAAAAATTTATGATATTTGAAAATAAAGTTACTGTCAACGCCAGAGTTAAACAAGCTACTGATATAAATGACAGATTTTACAAACAACAAATAGATTTTATAATCAAATATGATGGATATAAAATAGATGACCCTTATACAAACATAAAAGTAATAATTACACAAAACCAACGATGGGATAATGCTATATTAAACCTCAAACCTGTAATGATTAAAAATAATCAACTTATATATGAACACAATTATGACTTTAACTACCAAAATGTTATTAACGGAGGTAATGAGTTTAGACATTTTGATATGAAAAGTATTCAATATAACTCTGACAGAATAAAAAAAATTACTTACGACAGTTTAGGAAATCATATATTTCTCTTGGATGATGACGTTAAAACCTTTAGCCCTTATTATTCAAATAAAGATATAAATGGTAAAAAACTCATTAAAACTGATGACCCTACGGTTACAAACAGTAATATTGAAGCAGATTATGTCTATGTTCACTTTTCTTTGCCCTATAAATCTCCCCTTATAAATGGGAGTATCTATATACTTGGCGCTCTCACAAACTGGTTTTTTACAAAAGACGGAAAAATGAAATACAACTATAATAAACACGCTTATGAAACCTCTATTTATCTAAAACAAGGATATTATAATTACCAGTATGTATTTTTGAAAAATGGAAAAAACATCGGTGACGAAACTTTTATTGAAGGAAACCATTCTGAAACAGAAAATGATTATACAATATATGTTTACAATAAAGAAACGTTTGACTTTTACGATAAACTTATTGCTGTCAAAAATTTAAATTCTATGCAAAATAATTGAATTATTTTTTTTATATTAAAATAAAAATTTACTTTTGCATTTTTAAAAAAAATGGTTCAGTAGCTCAGCAGGTAGAGCACATCCCTTTTAAGGATGGGGTCCTGGGTTCGAAACCCAGCTGAATCACTAAAAAAATTACACAAAATTCTTTAATCTGAATAATTCATAAGTTTTTGTTATGAGAGTTGAAAGTGCCAATAGAATTGGAAAGCACAGGATTGAACATCGGAGATGTAGCAGAGCTACATTGAGAAGCGAAATCCGAGCATTTTCAATTATAGCAGGCAATTTCAACTTGTAATAGATAATTTATGAATTATTCAGGTTAAGTATTATTCCCTATTACCCTTCTTACAAAAAAATATTTATATAAAATTTTCTCTCATTAAATAAACTAAATTATTCTATTTTTTAATTTTATAAAAAAAAATATTTTTTTTTATTTTTGTTTTTATTATCAAAACATTTACTTTTGTTAATTCATTTTTTTAACTAAAAACATATAATAACTTAAAACTAATAATCATGAAAAAATATACACAATTCAGCACAATATTTATATGTGCTTTCATTTTATCCTTATTTTCAATCAAGGGATTTTCTCAAACCATTGATAAAAATTGTATTGATGGAAAAATATATTTCAAAATCAAAGACAATGTAAATCTGTTTATACCATCTGTAAAAAACAAAGTAAACATTTCAGACGTGCCTTTTATAGATAAAATAAAAAATAAATATAAAATTACTAAACTCATCAAACCATTCTATACGGCTGATGATTTCAAACTCCAAAAAACTTATGCCGTAAAATTTGATAACTATTTAATGGTTGATAAATTAATAAGAGATTTACAAAACAATAATATTATTGAATATGCTGAAAAAGCTCCTCTTTTTAAACTGTTATACACACCAAACGATGAATACTATGGCGATGTAGGCGGCCTTTTTCTTAATGCAAATGCAAAATGGCATCTGGACAAAATCAATGCTGAAGCAGCTTGGGACATATCCAATGGCTCACAAAATGTTAAAGTAGCAGTCCTTGATAATGCTATATGGACAGCTCATCCTGATTTACAAAATAAAATCGTCGCAGAAATAGACCTTGCTGATGACGATAATGATGCTTCTCCTCCTAGCGACAGCTTGATGTGGTCGCACGGAACACATACATCAGGACTTGTAGGTGCTGAAACAGATAATAACATTGGCGTTGCCTCAATAGGATATAACATAAGTATTATTGCTGTCAAAGTTGCCGAAGATGTCAGTGGCGGAATGACAGCAGGATTTGAAGGTATTGTATGGGCCGCTGACAATGATGCTGATGTTATTAGTATGTCATGGGGCAGCCCGCAATATTTTGTAACATTGCAAAATACTATTAATTATGCTTATAATAAAGGTTGTATAATAGTAGCTGCTGCTGGTAATAACGGAAATGGTGCAGAAGACCCCAATAATGTTAACTATATAGGATATCCTGCTGCTTTAGATCATGTAATAGCTGTAGCTTCTACAGAAGAAAGTGATGTGATGTCCGGATTTTCTGAATATGGCGACTGGATAGATGTTTGTGCCCCAGGCGGCTTAGCAGGAGGAGGAATTTCTTTCTTCTCAATATTAAGTACAACATATTGCGATGCAGGTAGCATATTATCAGGAGGCGGAGGAGCAGGAGACTATGGAGTAACCGGTAAATATGAAATAATGCAGGGAACTTCTATGTCTGCACCTATTACAGCAGGTCTATGCGGTTTAATGCTCTCTGTGGATACAAACTTAACACCTGATAAACTAACAATGATTTTAAAAGCTAGCTGCGATAATATTGAATCCCTGCAAGAAACAGACCATGTAGGTATGAACGGCGCCGGACGAATAAATGCAGGAAATGCATTACAAATGGTACTGGACTCTATGAAACCTATCATACCTGACTTTACTGCAAATACATTAATGATTAATCAAGGCGGAAGTATAGATTTTACTGACCAAACAATAGGAAATCCTGTATCATGGCACTGGACATTTGAAGGAGCATATCCAAATACTTCAACAGACCAAAATCCAACAAATATTGCTTATGATATACCGGGAACCTATAATGTTACTCTTACTGTCCAAAATGATAGCGGTATTATTGCTACAGAAACAAAAAATAACTATATTTTTGTAAAAGCACCTTCTTCAAGTGCATGGATAGAACAAGCAACTCATTTCAATACACAATACAGAGGTATTTATCAAATTTCTATTGTAAACCCTGATATTGCATGGGCTTATGCTTACAACGGTGTAGCAACAACAGAAAATGAACTTTACACTTTGGATTTTGTAAAAACATTAGATGGAGGAAATCACTGGATACCAGGAACAATAACAGGGGTTCCATCAACATATCATATAGGATGTATCAATGCGGCAAGTGCTACTAAAGCATGGGTTACAATGTGGAATGATAATGGCGGCGGCACTATTTTTGCAACCAGTAATGGTGGCACAACATGGAATATGCAACCAACAGCTGAATTTTCAGCTCCGGACGGATTTCCAAATGTTATACATTCTTTTAATGAAACAGACGGTTTTTGTATGGGCGACCCTAATGCCGGATACTTTGAATTATATACCACCACTAACGGCGGTAATATATGGACAAGAGTACCACAAGACAGTGTGCCTGATAACTTGTCAGAAGAAATGGGCTGGACAGGTGTATATGATGCTTATGGAGATACTATATGGTTCGGAACAAACAAAGGTCGTATATTCAAATCAAATGATAAAGGCCTTACTTGGAACGTCTATACAACAGGACTAAATGATATTCAAAAAGTTGCATTCAACAATGGACAAGAAGGTATTATACAGGAAATTGTATATGATACGCAAACAGGACAAATAACTAACTTTGAAATGAAAAAAACCTCAGACGGCGGTGAAAACTGGACAACTGTTAGTATGACAGGCGACTATTTTAAATCAGATATAGATGCTGTGCCTGAAACACCAGGTATGTATGTTTCTATCGGCTCTTCCTATAACCCTGGAATGCACGGCTCTGCTTTTAGCCTGGACTATGGCTCAACATGGACTTTGCTTGATACTGTTCAATATACATGCGTCAAATTCTGTGATATACAAACAGGATGGGCAGGCGGATTTAACTTAGACGAATTTATAGACGGAATTTATAAATGGAAAGGTATTATTCAGGTGTCAACTATACCTTACGGACCTTTCTGCGCAGGTGATTCAATAGATGTTGTAGTAAAAATAATGCAAGCTTTTAATACCGGTAACATATTTACTGCTCAACTATCTGACGCTAACGGAAATTTCTCTAATCCTGTCAATATTGGAAATATATCTGCTACAACAACAGATACAATACATACTATCATACCTATTTCAACACTAACAGGCACAGGATACAGAATAAGAGTAACAAGTTCTGACCTTGTATTAACCAGTTTGGATAATGGCATTGATATTAAAGTAAATGCTATACCAACAGTATATGCCGGCTACAACGATTCTATCTGTTACCTGAATACATACCAGCTAAATGCCGGTGCATCAGATTATGACTCATTATTATGGACTACATCAGGAGCAGGCAACTTTAGTGATACAACTATACTAAACCCAACTTATACACCAAACATTGCTGATAGCGGGACAGTTGTTAATCTTATTCTTACTGCATATTCACAATGCGGAATATCATCGGATACAATGTATTTAGAATTTATAACAAATGCAACTGCCAATGCAGGTCCTGATATTTCAATTTGTCTTAATGACTCTGTTAATCTGCTAGCCAATGGTGGAGATACTTATCAATGGGCACCTCCTACAGGTTTAAACAACCCAAACATACAAAATCCTTGGGCAAGTCCAACAGTAACAACAACTTATACAGTTTCTGCAACAAGTGGCTGCGGAACAGCATGGGATAATATAACTGTAATTGTTAAT
>CAZOSY010000134.1:0-7573 GCA_964582565.1 uncultured Bacteroidales bacterium
TTATAAGGTTTTATTATTTTTGTATCTCCAAATTTTTAAGAAGTCTAAATTTTTTAGTTTATGAATTATTCAGGTTAAAAATTAATACATTAGTAACAAAATAAATTTAATATTAAAATATTATAATCTATTAAAAATTAATAATTTACAATGAAATATATATATATTATATTATCACTTTTATTATCTCTTTCAACAAATATATATGCTCAAAAACAAATAAAACAAATACGAAAGGGAAATAAATTATACAAACAAAAAAAATATAAAGAAGCTGAAGTTGATTATCTTAAATCATTAGAAAAAAATAATAAATATTACAAAGGACTTTTTAATCTTAGTGATGCTTTATATAAACAGGAAAGATATAAAGAATCTGACAGCATATTACAAAATATTATATATCAATCACCTGACAAAAAATATCTCGCAAACACTTATCATAACCTCGGAAATTCACTGTTAAAACAAAAAAAATATGAAAAAAGTATTAAAGCATACAAAAATGCTTTAAGAAATAATCCTGATGATAAAGATACTAAATATAACTTGGAATACGCTAAAAAATATCTTGTTAAACAACAACAGCAACAAAAAAAACAAAATAAAGATAACAAAAATAATAAGGACAAGCAAAAACAGCAGCAAAATAAAGAGCAACAAAAAAAGAAAAAACAACAAGAAAAAAAACAGCAGCAACAAAGTCAGGCACAAAAAATATCAAAAAAAGATGCTGAACGTATGTTAGAAGCATTAAAACAAGATGAAAAAAAAGTATTAAAAAAAGTAAAAAAAGAAAAAACAACTTCTAATACTAAAATTGATAAAGATTGGTAAAATTTGAAACTTTGAAAGTTTTGAATTATGAGTTTTTTGCTTTGGACTTGGAACTGGAAACTGAAAACTTGGAACTGAAAACTGGAAACTACTTAACAATGAAAAAATATTTTATAATATTAATACTAACAATATTAGCTTTTTCACAAAATGCCACAGCTGACGATGTCAAATTTACTGCATCAGCAAGAGAGACCGTAACTGCAGGAGAAAACTTTAAAGTAACTTTTGAAGTCAGTGCCAAAGCAAGTAACTTTAATCCACCTGATTTAAAAAATTTCAACATATTATCAGGACCAAGCCAGTCAACTAGCTCAAGCATTCAAATTATTCATAGCAACGTAATTAAATCCGAATTATGCTCATATACATATATATTACAAGCTGTAAAACAGGGAACTTTTACAATCAAGCCCGCATCAGTAACTGTTGATGGAAAGACCTATAAATCTAATCCTCTGACTATCAATGTTGTAAAAGGAAACTATCAACAATCTCAGACAAATCAAAACGTTGCACAAAATTCTCAACCCACTCAAACAATTACAAAAACAAATGGAAAAGATATATTTATAAAAACTTTTGTAAGTAAAAGAAATCCTTATCAAGGCGAACAAATTATTGTAACATATAAAATTTATACCAAAATACAAATATCACAATATTCTGTAAATAAATTACCTTCCAAACTCGGATTCTGGTCTCAGGATTTAACAAAAAAAAATCAAAGACCAAGACAAACTAATGAGATTATCGATGGCACAAACTATGCAGTGGCAGAAATATATAAGACAGCTCTGTTTCCTCAAAAAACAGGCAAACTCACTATTGCTCCTCTGGAAATAGAATGTATAGCTCAAATAAGAACTCAAAACAAACACAGAAGATCTAATGACCCATTTGAAAATTTCTTTAATAATTCATTCTTTAACACTTACACAAATGTAAAAAAGAATGTTAAGTCCAATCGTATCACTATTAATGTAAAGCCCTTGCCAACACAAAATAAACCTGCTGACTTTAATGGAACCCTAGGAAACTTTTTTCTGAAATCAAATATTGATAAAACAGAATCCAAAACCAATGAACCCATAACACTCAAATTTACTATATCTGGAAAAGGAAATATTAAACTTATTGAAAAACCGGATATTGATTTTCCTCCTGATTTTGAGACTTATGACACTAAAATAACTGATAACATATCCACTTCCAACGCAGGTATAAGCGGATCAAAGACCTTTGAATACCTTATCATACCGCGAAATCCGGGTAAATATACAATTAAGCCCGTAAAATTTAGCTTCTTTGACCTGAGTTCAAAAAAATATAAAACACTTACATCTCCTGAATATGATATTAATATAAAAAAAGGAGCAAACACACAATCTAATGTCGTCTTTACAGGTGCTAACAAACAGGATATAAAATATATAGGAAAAGATATAAGATTTATCAAAACCACACCTTTGCTGCTTTACAAAAAAGGAATATTTTTCTTTGGCTCATTACTGTTCTATCTGCTAATGCTCCTGCCTCTTATCATTTTTATTATAATAATTATTATATGGCGAAAACATATAAAACAAAGAAGCAATATTGCTTTAATGAAAAATAAAAAAGCTACTAAAATTGCACGAAAACGACTTAAAAAAGCATACTCTTTTCTTAAAGAAAATAATAAAATCGCTTTTTATAATGAAATATCATCTGCACTCTGGGGATACCTTAGCGACAAACTTATTATGCCTGTATCAGAACTATCTGTTGATAACATAAAAGATGTTTTATTAAAGAAAAATATTAACAAAGATATTATTGAAAAATTTATTCTTACATTAAAGGATTGTGAATTTGTACGATTTGCACCGGCACATACTTCCTCTGCTATGAGTAATATATATAACGAAGCTATTAACACTATTGCTAAAATTGAAAAAGAACTAAATAAAATAAAAGTTTAATGTTTAATGTTTGAAGTATCCTTTGCGTGGGAAAAATATAATTGCTTAATTATAAATTAAATACAAAAATATAAACAAATGAAAATATATATCCTTATCCCTTTATTTTTAATACTGACATTACAGATAAATGCAAATGATAATGATACTATTCTAATCAATAATAACACTCAAAACCTGATTCTAAACAATGCTAATGATACATTAAAAAACATAGATAATGATACTATTCTAATCAATAATAACACTCAAAACCTGATTCTAAACAATGCTAATGATACATTAAAAAACATAGATAAAGATACTTCATATATAATTAGTAATAAATTTTTAAATGCTGATAATAATAATCTCATAAAAAAAGCAAATAATGAATATAAAAAAGAAAACTACAATAATGCTATTATTTTATACAAACAGGTCTTAAAAAATGGATACGAATGCTATGAACTATATTACAACATTGGAAACTCTTATTTTAAAACTGATGACATACCATCTGCTATCCTTTATTATGAAAGAGCAAAAAAATTAAATCCAAATAATGATGATATTAACTTTAACATAAAAATAGCAAATAGTAAACTTGTTGATAAAATTGAACCAATACCGGAACTCTTTTTAAAACAATGGTGGGAAAAACTTTTTAACCTGTTTCCTGCAGATACATGGGCAAAAATCACAATAATAGTCCTGTCTCTCTTATTTGTTTTATTTACTATTTATCTGTTATCTAAAATAATAACTCTTAAAAAAATATCATTCTGGCTTGCTTTTGGCTGCTTAATATTAACTATTATAACATATATATTTGCCAATAGACAATACAATTTAGCTAATAATAAACACACAGCAATTATATTTGCTCCAACATTAACAATAAAAAGCTCACCAAACAATAACAGTAAAGACCTGTTTGTCATTCATGAAGGAATAAAAGTAAATATCATTGACAAAGTCGGCATCTGGTATGAAATAAAAATAGCCAACGGAAGTATTGGCTGGATAGAAAAATCTAATGCAAAAATTATATGACAAATATACTGATTTTTTAGTATTTTTGCAAAATAATAGATGTTTTAAAAGTTTAGTCAGAAAGAAGACCTAATATCCTACAGAATAATACTGAAATTATAAAAAAATGAAGAAGAAGAAAAAAATAATTATATCCGTAATATTAACAGTTGTTATTGTAATTGTTTTTATTTGTTTTATTACAAAAAACAGAAACAAAAATTTTGTTTCTAAGACAGAAAAAGCAGAATACGGTGATATATGTGATGTGATTACAGCAACAGGCACTCTAAATCCAATAATAACAGTAGATGTAGGAACACAGGTATCCGGCATTATTGATAAAATTTATGTTGATTTTAATTCAAAAGTAAGACAAGGACAGGTAATCGCTAGATTAGATACTAATTTCCTTGCAGCTTCTCTTTTAGATGCAAAAGCCAATTTAGAAAAAAGTAAATCTAAATTAGATTATGATGAAAAAAATTATAAACGTATCAAGCAATTATATGAAAGCAAGATAGTTGCAGAAACAGATTATGAAACAGCATTGTATAACTATGAGACGGCTAAAGCAAATTATCAATCGGCAAAAGCTCAGATAGAACGGGCAAAAATAAACTTAAAATATGCCACTATCAAATCTCCTATAAGTGGTGTCATTACTTCAAGAAATGTGGATGAAGGGCAAACAGTAGCAGCAAGTTTTAATACTCCTACTTTGTTTACTATTGCCAAAGACCTTACCAAAATGCAGGTTGAAGCTGATGTTGATGAAGCTGATATAGGACAAGTAAGAAACGGACAAAGAGTAGAATTTTCTGTTGATGCTTTTATTGATGAAATTTTCCAGGGAACTGTTATACAAATAAGATTAAAACCAGAAGTAATACAAAATGTTGTTACTTATACTGTCATAATTGAAGCGCCTAACCCTGAACTAAAACTAATGCCGGGTATGACTGCTAATATTACTGTATATGTTAAAGAACTAAAAAATGTATTAAAAATTTCTTTACAAGCTTTAAATTTTGAACCATTAGAAGAATTTATGGCTGATTATGAAAAAAATATACCGGATTCTGTTAAGAATAGACATAAAAAAAGAATTGAAAACTCAGATAATAATTCGTCCGAACAAACAAAGAATAAAAAAAATAGTGATATATTTGAAAATGTATGGATAAAACAAGGAGATAATATAAGACCTCAAAGAGTAAAAACAGGACTAAATAATGGGGTCTTTGTTGAGATAAAAAAAGGAATTAAACAAGGAACAGAAATAATTATTGCACAGGAAATACAAAAAAAAGAAAATGAGAACAACAAAAAAAGTCCTTTTATGCCTAGTAGAAGAAAAAAGAAAAAATAATTTATAAATTATAAGCCCACATCGAAAAGACATTTATTTGAAATAATTGAAAAAAGTTGCCATAGATTGTATTGATTATCAAAGATTTAATTTTTTAAAAATCTGTGAACTTAATGAAGTAATCTCACGAGCTTTAGCGAGTAATCTGTGGCTTTTTTTTGTTTTTACGACTTTTCGGAGTGGATTCAATTATTACTCTTTAAAACCATTATCCGGCAAAAATAAAAAATAAAATATGTCCATACAAGGTACAGAAAATATAATCTCTATAAAAAATTTAATAAAGGACTTTTATATCGGAGATATAGTAGTTCATGCATTACGAAGAATAGATATTGACATAAAAAAAGGCGAATTTGTTGCAATTATGGGCACAAGTGGCTCTGGCAAAACTACTTTACTAAATATTATCGGATGCTTGGATAAACCAACTAATGGCGATTATTTTTTAGATAATATAAATGTAAAAAATTTTTCTAAAAATCAACTTGCCGAACTACGTAACAAAAAATTGGGTTTTGTTTTTCAAACCTATAATTTATTACCAAGAACTACAGCATTAGAAAATGTAGAATTACCTTTACTTTATAGTAATACCATTAGTCATAAAAAAAGAAAAGAAAAAGCTATTAAAGCGTTGGAAACTGTTGGATTGGTTGACCGTATGTATCATATGCCTAATCAATTATCAGGAGGACAACAGCAAAGAGTAGCTATAGCTCGTGCTTTAGTTAACAATCCTGTTATTGTCCTTGCTGATGAACCTACAGGAAACTTAGATACACGAACCAGCTTTGATATAATGGATGTGTTTCAAAAACTAAATGATAAAGGAATAACAATAGCTCTTGTTACTCACGAATCTGATATTGCTGAATTTGCAACAAAAAATATAAAAATAAAAGATGGTAAAATATATAAAGAATACGAAGTGAAAAACAGGAAAAATGCAAATGAAATATTAGCCAAATTGTCCTTAGATTAGATGTATATTAGGGAACGTCTAAAAATTGTATTTTTTGAAACCGCCTTGAAATTTTGAACATGGAACCTGTAACCTGAAACTTTATAATTTATAAAAATGAATTTATTAGGTCTTTTACGATTAGCATATAATTCTTTAAACAGAAACCGACTTAGGTCTTTTCTTACTATGTTGGGCATTATTATTGGTGTTGCATCAGTAATAGCAATGCTTGCAATAGGTCAGGGCTCAAAAAAAAGTATTGAAGAACAGATTTCAAGTATGGGAACTAATATGCTTTTTATCAGACCTGAATCAACACACAGAAGAGGCGTCTCTATGGGCTCAGAAAATACTAAATGTTTGACTGAAAAAGATGCTTATGCTATAAAAAAACAGTGTCATTCTGTTATTATATATGTCTCACCAATAGTTAGAAGTCAGGGACAAGCTGTTGCAGGTTCAAACAATTGGCCTACTTATATTTATGGCGTAACACCTGACTATCTTTATATTAGAAATTTAGAAATAAAAAGTGGTATCGTATTTACTGAAAGAGATGCTAAAATATCAAAAAAAGTATGTCTGATAGGAAAAACCGTTGTTGATAATTTATTTGGAGAAGAAGTAAATCCTGTTGGGAAAAATATAAGATTTAATAAAATACCTTTTAAAGTTATAGGTGTACTTAAATCAAAAGGAGAAAGTACTTTTGGTCAGGACCAGGATAACATAATAATTGCTCCTTTTTCTACAGTGCAAAAAAGAATACTTGCTATTACTTATGTTCAAACGATTCAGGCTTCAACTAAAAATAAAGAAGTTACAGAACAGGCAATTGATCAGATAGAAAAATTATTACGACAAAGGCACAAACTAATACTTTCTGATGAATCTGACTTTGAAATCCATAGTCAACAAGAATTTATGAATATGCTCAGTTCTACAAGTAATATAATGACTGCTTTGCTTGCTGCTATTGCAGGTATATCATTGCTTGTAGGAGGAATAGGTATTATGAATATTATGTATGTATCAGTAACAGAAAGAACACATGAAATAGGACTTAGAATGGCAATAGGAGGAAAAGGACGTGATATTTTACTGCAGTTTTTAATAGAATCAATATTTTTAAGTATTTTAGGAGGAATTATTGGTATTATACTTGGAGTTATTATCTCAAACGTTGTATCTAATTTTATGAACTGGCCTGTAATAATAACAGCTAATTCTATTATATTATCCTTTTTATTTTGTTCTTTTATAGGTATGTTTTTCGGATGGTATCCTGCAAAAAAAGCATCTAAACTTAATCCTATAGATGCTCTTAGATATGAATGAATCTTTTTTTAAGTAGGAAAAATATTTTTTATCATTAGTGTCCGAATAAAAATGAAATTAGAATTTATAATAGTAGATTCC
>CAZOSY010000135.1:0-7542 GCA_964582565.1 uncultured Bacteroidales bacterium
ACTAATTAATCAAGCAAAAATACTAAAAAATTAATTATTAACAGGCAAAATTTTTACTAAAGGATTAAATATATATATTTTATTATTGTTCAGACAAATACATTTATACCGTTTGCGTAATTTTTCTTTTGTTTTAAAAATTCTTCCATCATCAATTTTAAAAACTGTATTTAGAGGAATATCTTCCAAGTAAACATTTTGTGTGTTTTTATCATATTTGTTTAAAATTCTGTTTAATTCTATATCTGAACTGCTTGAAGCATACGTCTTTTTAAAATATTTTGTCAAAGCTTGTGATATATCATAAGGAAAAATGTTTTTATTAAAAAAATTATCCATTAATAATTTATATTCTGTTTTCCATTCTTTACTATGTGGTTTTTTTTTGTTTTTGTATTTGTTCCAAATAATAAGATGTGCAATTTCATGAACAAGTATAATTAAAAATTCATATTTGTTTAAATCATAATTAATGGATATTTTGTGAAATTTATTTTTTACAGGTGGTCTGTAATCACCTAATTTAGAAGTCCTGCTTTTTGAAATTTTTAATTTAATGTTATATTTTTTAATCCAGTAAAAAATTATGTCTATTGAGCTTTCAGGGATATATTTTGATAAAATTTCTTTGTGCTTGTTTATTGATGAATCATACATAAAAAATATTGTTAAATTATAGACAAAAAAATATCAATCAAACTATTTTTTTGTCTATCTCAAACGGATTAGTATAATTTTAATATATTAGTAAAATTATGTATTTTTTAGTTAATTTTTATTTTTATAATAGTTAATTTTATTATTACTTAAAAGTGTATTTTTTTTGTATTGGTTTTTACCAAAAGTAGGACAGGTCTTACACTTATGAGGTTTGAAAACAGAGCAGGATGAAAGTAAATACACTGTAAATAAGAGGAATAATAAAAACAAATATTTTTTGTTCTTAAGCATAATAAGTTTAAATTAATTATTTAATGATAGCTAAAAAACGATTTATTTATAACTTTATTTTATAAAAATATTTATTTTAGCAAAAATATTTTAAATAATGCATATATTTTATAATTTAGGGAAATATTTTTTATTGCTAGGAAGGGTCTTTCATAAGCCTGAGAAAGCTTCAGTATTTCGCAATCAGATTTTTGATGAATTTGACAAAATAGGGATAAATTCATTAGGTATTATTGCTGTTATTTCTATATTTATGGGCGCTGTTGCTGCTATTCAAACAGCTTTTAATATTGAAAGTCCTTTAATACCATTATATTTGGTAGGATTTACTGTGCGTCAAACTGTTATATTAGAGTTTTCTCCTACTGTTATTAGTTTAATTTTAGCTGGCAAAGTAGGGTCCCAAATTGCATCAGAAATTGGCACTATGAGAATTACTGAACAAATTGATGCTCTTGATATAATGGGAGTTAATTCTGCTGAATATTTAATATTACCTAAAATAATAGCTTCTATATTAATAATTCCTATATTAATTATTATAAGCATGCTTTTAGGTATTTTTGGTGGATGGATAATTGCTATTTCAACAGGACTTGTTAGCCCTAATAACTATATTGAAGGAATACAACTTGATTTCAGAGTGTATGATGTTGTCTATGCTTTGATAAAGACAGTGGTCTTTGCTTTTATTATAACATCTGTTTCCGGATATTATGGCTATAATACAAGAGGCGGAGCTCTTGAAGTGGGCAAAGCAAGTACTAAAGCTGTTGTTTACAGCAGCGTTCTTATAATATTATTTAATTTGATATTAACACAATTACTCCTTGCATGATTGAAGTAAAAAACATATCAAAATCATTTGTAAATTTTCCTGCTTTAAAGGATATTTCTTTATCATTTGATAAAGGTAAGACCAATTTAATTATTGGACAAAGTGGTTCGGGAAAAACTGTTTTGATGAAATGTATTGTCGGACTTTTGCAAATAGATGAGGGACAGGTAATTTTTAATGACAGAGTTTTTTCTGAGATGAAATTAAAAGAGAAAAAAAATATTCAAAAAGAGATGGGTATGTTATTTCAAGGAGGAGCTTTGTTTGATTCAATGACTGTTGAAGAAAACGTTATGTTCCCTTTAACAATGTTTACACAAAAGACATTAGAGGAAAAAAAAGACAAAGTAAATTTATGTTTAAGCAGAGTAAATCTTGAAAATGTAAACAATCTGTTTCCTTCTGAATTGAGCGGAGGAATGAAAAAAAGAGTTGCTATAGCCCGTGCAATATCTATGAACCCTAAATATCTGTTTTGCGATGAACCAACTTCCGGATTAGACCCTAAAACAGCTGTTGTTATTGATAATCTTATTAGCGAGATTACTAAAGAATACCAAACTACAACTATTATTAATACACATGATATGAATTCAGTTATTGAAATAGGAGATAAAATATCTTTTATTTATAAAGGACAATTATGCTGGGAAGGAAGTAAAGACGAAATATTAACTGCTGACAATGAGGAAATTAACAAATTTGTTTATGCTACAGAATTGTTAAGACGTTTAAAAAAATAAATTTTTTATTTCTCTCCTCTATAAAACTTTATTTATTTTATAAGGGCTTGTGAAAAAATAACATATCAGTCAGTCGCCCGACTGATAGTAAATTTTTTATGTAAATTTTAAGTATTGCTTTTCATAATATTTTTGATAATCGCCGGAAGTTACATTTTTTAGCCAGTCATCATTTTTTAAATACCAGTCAATAGTGCTTTCTATACCTTTTTCAAAATTTATTATTGGCTTCCAATCTAATTCTTTCTGCAATTTGGAAGAATCAATTGCATAACGAAGGTCATGTCCTGCCCTGTCTTTAACAAAGCTTATTAGTTTTTCAGATGTCTTTGGCTGACGATTAAGTTTTTTATCCATTATTTTGCATATTTCCCTAATCAAATCAATATTTTTCCATTCATTATTGCCACCTATATTATAAGTCTCGCCAAAATTTCCTTTATGAAAAATCAAATCAATAGCTCTTGAATGATCTTCAACATAAATCCAATCTCTTATATTTTCACCTTTACCATAAACAGGTATAGATTTATTGTTTTTAATATTATTGATACAAAGAGGAATTAATTTTTCAGGGAATTGGTATGGACCATAGTTATTAGAACAGTTTGTAATAATAACAGGCATATTATATGTATGATAATATGCCTTTACAATGTGGTCAGAGCTTGCCTTTGAAGCGGAATAAGGACTGTGTGGGTCATAAGCTGTAGTTTCTAAAAAAAAATCTTTTTTATTACTCAAAGAACCATAAACCTCATCAGTTGAAATATGATAAAAAAGTTTGTCTTCATACTTGTCTTTCCAATAAAATTTTGCAGCATTTAAAAGATTTACTGTCCCGAGAATATTAGTATTAATAAATTCTAACGGATTTGTAATTGACCTGTCAACATGGGACTCTGCTGCCAAATGAATCACTCCGTCAAATAAATACTTTTCAAATAATTTATATATAAATTTGTTATTTGTAATATCACCTTTTACAAACTCATAATTTTTATAATTTTCAATATCTTTTAAGTTAGCAAGATTACCAGCATAAGTTAATTTGTCTAAATTAATAATTTTGTAATTATGATACTTGTTGACAAACAGTTTAACTAAATTTGAGCCAATAAATCCGGCACCACCGGTAATAAGTATAGTTTTTTCAAGTTGTTTCATCTGTTTATATTTTTGTAATTAGTTCGGTTTCAGTTAGTTACATTTTTAAAAAACTAAAAATGTAGAAATTTTGTTTTTTTTTAATATTTAATTCTAATAGGGTTTATATTTTTATTACATTATTAGTAGAGACGAGGCGCGCCTCGTCTCTACTGTAAAATTATAAACATTTTCTTCAGTCGGGCGCCTGACTCTTACTTTAACAAGTTAAGCACAAGTTCCAAGTTTAAAGTTTCCATTTCCCAATTCAATAATCAATTAATTAAGTTTTAAGGTTTTTAATATCACAAATAAACGTTTTTGGTTGCAAAAAATTATTTATTAAAAACTAATCAAGCCGATATAACTTACCGGGAAGACTTCTTACAATACCCTGAAATTCTAAATTTAATAAAACAGCCGCAACTTTGCCCATATTTAACTGCGATTTATTACATAGCCAGTCAATACTGGATTTCTCATTATCTTTTAAAATATTAACAATAATTTTTTCTTCTTCACTAAGTTTCACAAAAAGTTCATATTGCTTTGAAAGTTTTGTTTCTTTTATCTCTTCCCAGCCCATAATATATTCAATATCTTTGGCTGATTCAATAAGTGCGGCTTTGTTAATTTTTATCAAATGATTACATCCTTCCGAATATTTATCATCTGCTAATTTTCCGGGCACAGCAAATACATCTCTGTTATATGAATTTGCTATTTCTGCAGTAATTAAAGCGCCTCCTCTTTTAGCAGATTCAACAACTATAACAGCATCTGAAAGTCCGGCTATTATTCTGTTTCTTTTAGGAAAATTTCCTTTGTCAGGATTTGCTTCACTTAAAAATTCTGTTATTAAACCGCCTTTGTCAAGCATTTTTTTTGCAATAGATTTATGAACATAAGGATAAATTCTGTCTAATCCATGCGCCAAAACAGCTACAGTATTTAAATTATTATCTAAAGCTGCTTTGTGAGCACAAATATCTATACCATAAGCCAAGCCACTTACAATTAAAACATCCTGATTTGCTAATCCTCTTACCAGTTCATTACAAACTCTTTTCCCATATTCAGTAGCTCTGCGAGTGCCAACAATACTTATTATTTTATTATTATTTAAATTAGCATTACCTTTGTAATAAAGCATTAAAGGACTATCAACACAATGCTTTAAGCGATTTGGATATTCTGAATCTAAATAAAATAAAGGTATAATATTATTTTTTTCTATAAATTTAATCTCTTTTTCAGCTCTGATAAGAACATCCTGATTAATAATTGAATTTGCAGAAGATTCTCCTATACCTGAAATTTTAAGCAGATTTTTCTTTTTCTCCTTAAAAACAGCTTGTATTCCTCCACAGTAATCAATTAACTTTTTACCATTGATACTTCCAATGCCAGGAATTAATGTTATACCTATTTTATATACTAACAAAATTTTATAATATTTTAAATTTCCAAAATTAAATTAAATATTAATATATTTGTGCTGTTTTTTATTAAAAATATTTCTATGAAAAAATTTTATTCCATCATATTTATCTTATTATACTCTTTTTTAGCAGTGGCACAACAGTCAAATATAAGAGGACAGGTTATTGATGATAAAACAAGAGAGACATTAGTTGGCGTTAATATTATACTTAATGACACAACAGGTGTTACAACTGATATTAGTGGATGTTATAATATTGAACTAAATCCGGGGAAATATACTCTCACATATAAATTTATAGGGTATTCATCAGAAAAAAGAAATGTAAATATAAAATCAGGTGAGACACAAATAATAAATGTTAGAATGACCGAAGAGTCAAAAATACTTGATGAAGTTGTAGTAAGTGCCGGAAGATTTGAACAAAAAATATCAGATATTACTGTTTCAATGTCTGTAATAAGACCTCAGCAAATAGAGAATATGAATACAACATCAATAGAAGATGCAATTAATTATCTTCCGGGTGTAGATATTATGGATGGGCAACCAAGTATAAGAGGAGGAAGTGGATATAGTTTTGGAGCAGGTTCAAGAGTAATGGTTTTAGTTGATGATATTCCTCTTATATCGCCCGATGCAGGAGATGTTAAATGGAGCTCTATTCCTGTTGAAAATATTTCTCAGGTTGAAGTAATAAAAGGAGCATCTTCTTCTTTATTTGGTTCTTCTGCACTAAATGGAGTAATAAATATTCGTTCAGCTTTTCCAAAAAATAAACATGAAACAAAATTTAGTTTATCTAGTGGCGTATATATGAATCCTAAAAGGAAAGAACTTATCTGGTGGGGGAATTCCAATCCTATGTTTTCAGGAGCAAATTTTTTTCATAGCAAAAAAATTGGAAATCTTGATGTTGTTATAGGCGCTCATATTTTTAATGACAATGGTTACAGAAAAGGTGAAAATCAAGAGAGAATGCGATTTAATGCAAAATTGAGATATCGTAGCAAAAAATTTACAGGATTAAGTTATGGAGTAAATTCAAATTTTATGTATAACGATAAAGTAGAATTTATTATGTGGAAAGACGACACAACAGGAGGTTATATGCAAACCGAAGGGTCAGTAATACCTATGATAGGCAAAAGAATAAATATTGACCCATATATTATTTATTACAATAAAAAAAAGAATAAGCATTCATTAAAAACAAGATATTACTTTCTTGATAATACTTATAAAGAAGACCATGCAAAAGACAGTAGAGCAAATATGTATTATGTTCAATATCAGTATCAAAAAAAATTATGGTCAAATATGCATTGGACTTCAGGTATGTCCACAACATATTCTGAGATTAACGCAAACATATATGGAAATCATTACAGTTCTAATTTTGCAATGTTTACTCAATTTGATAAAAAATTTGATAAACTTTCATTATCATTTGGTATGCGAGCTGAATATTTCAAGATTGATTCTTCAGAAACTATTTCTAAAATGGATCTATTAATTTCAGATGACACATTGAAATTTCCTGTAATTCCAGTTGTAAGAGCTGGCGCCAGTTATCAGATAAAGGAAAATACTTTTCTCAGAGCATCATTTGGACAAGGATTTAGATTTCCTTCAATAGCTGAAAAATATACATCAACAAATGTCAGTTCTTTGCGGGTTTTCCCAAATCCAGACCTGTATTTAGAAAAGGGCTGGAGTGCCGAAATTGGCGTTAAACAAGGAATAGAAATTAGTAATTGGACTGGATATCTTGATATTGCAGGATTCTGGACAGAATACAAAAATATGATGGAATATGTATTTGGATTTTACGATACCATAACTTATGAGCAAATAGATCCTGCAAGTGGAAAACCAATAAGTTTAGGTAATATGGGATTTCAATCACAAAATGTAGGTCATGCACAAATTACAGGAATTGATGCTTGCTTAACAGGAAAAGGTAGATTTTTTGACATTCCTACTATAATTATGATAGGTTATGTTTATACAAATCCTGTAGATTTAACAGTGGACAAAAGAGATACTACACAAAGCAATATGTTGAAATACAGATTTTATCATTCTGCAAAAGCCGATATGCAAATTGATTACAAAAAATTATCTTTAGGGTTTAGCTATATCTTTAGTAGTTTTATGGTAAATGTTGATGAAATATTTTTAAAGCCACTTTCAGGAACAACATATATAGTGCATGGATATAAGGAATACAGAGAAAAAAACAATAAAGGATATAATGTTTGGGATTTTAGAATTGTATATAAGTTTAATGAAGATTCAAAAGTTTCAATAGTTTTTAAAAATATTTTTAATAAGGAATATATGACACGTCCTACAGATATCAGACCACCACGAAGCCTTGCTATTCAATATGTTCTTAGCTTATAAAATTAGTTAAC
>CAZOSY010000136.1:0-7535 GCA_964582565.1 uncultured Bacteroidales bacterium
TAATGATATTTTGCAGCCACTTGTAATAAAAAGTAATTATTAGAACTCCCCTTTAGTATTATGTTAATAATAAAATTTTATATAAAGCTAAACTCTGACAAAAATTTTGTAAATCCTGTAGGTCAAAAAGACCAACGGGCTGAATAAGCAATCTACAAATAAATGAATATTTATTTTATCACAAAATATGCATGGTGATATAAATCAATTTTTTGCTACATTGTTTACCCCGTAAGGAAGAATGACTATATCGGGGTGTCTTTGCGCTGAAATATTAAATTGTTACAAAACCATGTGCTGAACTTGTTTCAGTATAATTTTTATACTGAACTAGTCAATAAATATATTAAGAACTAATTTTTTTTGTAATTTTATGCTTTATTTAATTTAAGATGAAAATTTTAACAAAAATACAATTTATTGTAATATCAGTTTTATTATTTATTACACCATGCTGTTTGCCTGAGCATGAATATCCTGTTACTCCATATATTGAATATGAAGATTTTATAAAAATACCAACTAGTCAGGGTATTGATGACAAAGGAGTTTTAAAAATTTCTTTTACAGATGGAGATGGTGATATTGGCTTGGAAGAAGGAGATACAACAGGAATCTATGAACATGGAAGTGAATATCATTATAATTATTTTATAACATACTTTGAAAGACAAAATGGAGTATTTATAAAAGTTGAACTGCCTGGTTCTTTTAATTCAAGGATACCGGTTATAAGTCCAAAAGGTGAAGATAAAGCTATAAAAGGTGAAATAGAGATAGAATTATTTATAAATAATCCTAATTCAAATTATGATACAATTCATTTTCAAGCTTATATAGTTGACAGGGCATTGCATCATAGTAATACTATAACTACACCTGATATTATAGTAAAAAAACATTAAAAATATTCCTGAATAATATTATACTGTCAAATGTTTTAAATTTTGTTTTTGTCAATCTTTAAGACGTAAAATCACGAAGTAATATTTTACTATTCTTTGAATTTTAATATGGCTAAATTTCTCAATTGTTTGCTCTCTATAATTTATTCTAATGTTAGTTAATATTTGTTCATAATGTCAATAATTTTCTCAAGAAAATTTTTCCAAAGTTTAAAATTTTGGAAAAGTTGCTTTTAAATTAAAAATACTTAAAATTCAAAATGCCTAGGAATTGCTAAATTGTTATATTGTTAAATGGTAATGACAATTAATAGTTATGTTAGATAAAATAAAAACAAAACATCAATGAAAAATACATATTCACATAGAAAATATGTTATATATATTATATTGGGTATAACAGGTGCTGTTTTTATCTTTCGTTTGCTTTATATTCAGGTTATAAATGATAAATACAAACTTTCGGCAAGTAATAATGTATTAAGATATGTAACAGATTACCCTGCAAGAGGATTAATATATGACCGTAATGGTAAGTTGCTTGTATATAATGAAGCAACTTATGATTTAATGGTAATTCCAAGAAATATAAAAAATATTGATACAACAGAATTATGTAATTTGATAGATATTAGCAAAAAAATATTTATAAAAAAGATAAAAAAAATTTGTAAATATTCAATGTATAAGCCATCTGTATTTGAAAAACAAATATCAAAAGAAAGTTCTGGATATTTACAGGAAAAGTTATATAAGTTTTATGGTTTTTATGTTCAAACGCGTGCATTAAGGAAATATCCTTTGCCTGTTGCTGCTCATACTTTAGGATATATAAGTGAAGTTAATCAAAACATTATTGAAAAAGATAAATATTATAAATCCGGAGATTATATTGGTAAAAGTGGCATTGAAAAAACATACGAAAAAATATTAAGAGGACAAAAAGGAGTAAAAATTAAGCTTGTTGATGTATTTAACCGCGAAAAAGGAAGTTTTCAGGATGGCAAATATGATACAGCATCTATAGCAGGCAAAAATCTTTATATTTCTATTGACGCAGAGCTTCAGGCCTATGGAGAATTATTAATGAAAAACAAAAAAGGAAGCATAGTTGCTATTGAACCATCAACAGGAGAGATTCTTGCTCTTGTGTCAAGTCCTTCATACAATCCTAATCTGCTTGTCGGAAGAATAAGAAGCAAAAATTATGAAAATTTAGCACATGATAAGTTAAAACCATTATTTAACAGAGCTTTAATGGCACAATATCCGCCGGGCTCAACATTTAAACCGGTAGAAGCATTAGTAGGACAACAAATGGGTGTTTTGTCTCCTGAAACAAAGTATGAATGTCATGGTGGGTTTCATGCCGGAAGTATAACTGTTCATTGTCATAATCATAGATCACCTCTTGATTTAAAAGAAGCTATTCAATATTCGTGTAATACATATTTTTGTAAAGTTTTTAAGGCAATTATTAATAACAGCAATTTTAAAACAACTCAAAATGCATTTAATATATGGCGTAAGAATATATTAAGTTTTGGCCTTGGCAAAAAATTTAATAATGACTTAGCTTACGAACTTAGTGGTAATATTCCCACGGCTAAATATTATGATAAATATTATGGTAAAAACAGATGGAGCTATCTAACTATAATATCTCTTTCTATAGGTCAGGGTGAAATAGAACTTACTCCTCTGCAGCTTGCAAATGTATCTGCGATAATTGCAAACAGAGGTTATTATTATACTCCTCATATTCTAAAAGATATTGGCAATAAATATAACATTAATAAAAAATATAAAGAAAAACATTTTACCAGTATTGATACCAAATATTTTGATATTGTTGTAGAAGGTATGTATCTAGTCGTTGAAGCAGGCACAGGAAGATGGATTAAAATGGACAGTTTATCAATTTGTGGTAAGACAGGCACTGCACAAAATCCTCATGGTAAAGACCATTCGGTTTTTATGGCTTTTGCACCAAAAGATAATCCTAAAATTGCAGTATCAGTAATTGTTGAAAATGCCGGCTTTGGTGCTACGTGGGCAGCTCCAATAGCAGGACTGGTCATTGAAAAATATATATACAGAGAAGTTAAAAGAAAAAATATTGAAAAAAGAATAATGAATTGTAATTTAATATCAGAAAATTGAAAAAACAAAAAAGCATATTCCTAAATATTGACTGGACAATTGTTTTGCTTTATATATTGCTTGTTTTTATAGGATGGCTAAATATATATTCTGCTGTTTATAATGAGAATCATAAAAATATGTTAGATATTACACAAAATTATGGTAAACAGCTTATATGGATTGCAACTTCTGTAATATTAGCCATATTTCTTTTATTGATTGATTCAAAATTTTTTTCTATTTTTTCATATATTATATATGGCATCGGTATTCTGCTATTAATAGCTGTTTTATTTATAGGCAAGGAGGTGTCAGGTGCAAGGTCATGGTTTCAGATAGGAGGTCTTGCTTTTCAGCCATCAGAGTTTGCAAAGTTTGCTACTATTCTTGCAATAGCAAAATATTTAAGCTCTCATAATATTAAAATTAAATATTTAAAAACAAAAATTATTACTGCTGCTATTATTGGCATACCTGCTATATTAATATTTTTGCAACCTGATGCAGGGTCTGCAATAATTTATCTGTCTTTTCTTTTTGTTTTATATAGAGAAGGTATGTCAGGTAATATTTTTATTGTATTACTTATTGCTCTTATTTTATTTTCTTCTGCACTTTTGTTTAACAAATTTATAGTAATAGGTGTTCTTGCCGTAATTGTTTTGTTTTTTTTATTTTTTATCAGAAAAAAAAGAAAAGAGATAATCATCTTAAGCACTATATTTTTATTATGTGTCGGATTTGTCTATAGTGTTGATTATATATTTGAAAATGTACTTGAAAAACACCAAAAAGACAGAATAAATGTTTTATATGGCAAAACAAAAGATATAAAAGGCGTAGGTTATAATGTAAATCAATCAAAAATTGCTATTGGCTCCGGTGGATTCTCGGGCAAGGGTTTTTTGCAAGGTACACAAACTAAATATAATTTTGTTCCCGAACAAAGTACAGATTTTATATTCTGCACAATAGGCGAAGAATGGGGATTTATTGGAAGCTCTGTTGTTATTATTTTATTTATTGGTTTATTTACAAGAATTATATTTATCGCAGAACGGCAACGGTATAGATTTAGTAGAATATATGGCTATGGCACAGCTGCTATATTATTTTTTCACTTTATTATTAATATAGGGATGACTTTAGGAATAGCACCTGTTATAGGAATACCTCTGCCCTTTTTTAGCTATGGCGGTTCTTCTTTATGGTCATTTACAATATTATTATTTATCTTTGTTAAACAAGATGCTGACAGGTTAAAAATACTTTAATCTTAATTATTCAGATTTATAGAAATGATTCATGTATTTCAATTTATTTAATAACCATATTATATTAAAAAAATGCCTGTGAATCAACTTAATAAAATTTTATTAGCTTTGGAATGTAAAAGGTTAGGGCTTGTGAAGAAATAAAGTATACAGAATTGACGAAGTTATTTTGTTCTTTTTCAAGGCACATAATTTGCGAATAGCACAGCTATTTAAGAATTTTGTAACGAAGAAAAAGAACAAAAGAACGAGTCAAAATGAATAGGTTATTTTTTTACAAACCCTTACGTAGCATCTGTTGGGTATATATTGATAGAGATAAACTCTGTGAACAAAATACTAAAAAATATTATACTTTAAATGGTGAGCCCACTCCGAAAAGACAAAATTATGTCATTCCGAATTTAGTTCGGAATCTCTAATTTCAATAATATCAATAGATTCTGAAACAAGTTTACCCTGTTAGATAATTTTAAGTTAGAGTATTGATTATTATATAATCTTATATCTAACAGGGTGAAGAATGACAAATAGGCAAATATCTGCTTTTCGGAGTGGGCTCAATGGTTAAATTGTTATATTGTTTAATTATAAAAGTAAAAATTTAACCCTTTTGCAGTATAACTTCTAATAAAAATCTTTCCTGTTGTCAATTACATCTGCATTTTCTTTAAGAGCTTTAAAAACATCATAATGTGCTCTTGACTTGAAATAACTTGTTAATTGCATTTTATTAATAGAATAATCTTTTGTAGCAGGTAACTCAACAAATTTATCAATTAAAACAACAAAAATACCTTGCTGTCCTTTTATGGGATTTGATAATTCATTTTTATTTAAAGAAAAAATAGTCCCTATAACATTTGGCTCAGAACCATAAGGAGGTAATGTATATGAAGAAAATGTAATATTATCAAGTTTATCAACTTTTGTGTTAAATTTATTTGCAAGTTTATATATATCTCTTGAAGATGTCATAGAACTGTTAATTTTCTTTGTTAATATTTCTGCTTTCTTCTCTTTTTTAGTTAGAAATTCCATTTCCTTTTGAATTTGTTCAAGAGGCACAATTCCTTTCTCACTTACTTTTGTAAGTAAAGCAATAACATATTTATCATTTATGGTAAATATGACTGAAATACTTCCTGTTTTTGTGTCTTCATTAAAAGCCCAACGTATTAGTTCTCTTGATTCGTCAAGTCCTGAAATATTATTATCCATTTCTTTTATATTTCTTACTGTTTTTTTGCCAAAATTATTATTATCAGCATTTTTTTTGAATAATTCAGGACTCGTGCTTTTACCTACAAATTTACTTGCTATTGAATAAATATCCTGAAATGTTTCATCACTAGGCTGTATAGTCCTTTGAACTATTGCTACCTGAACTTTTTTAATAGATTCTGTTTTTTCTGTTATACACATTATATGATATCCTAAGTTGGTCTCAACAATCTTAAAATCTCCAACTTCACCTGTTAAGCATGCATTATAAAAAGGATAAAAATTAGCATCTCCATCTGTAATCCATCCCAAGTCCCCTTTATTTTCTTCTTTTTTTGGATATTCAGATGTTGTCATCACTAATTCTTCAAATTTGTCCGGCTGATTTTTTACAATGTTTAAGATGCTATCTGCAAAAATTTTAGCTTCTTCTTTTGTTCTGATAATCTTTTCATTTATTCCAGCATCTTTATATGAAATCAAAATATGTTTTGCTTTCACAGAATCAGGTCTGTCCTGAATATCAATAAGTTTTGCCAAATAATATGTATTGTTTTCAATATATGGGGACACAATAGTTCCTTTTGGGGAATTAAACATAATAGAATCCAAAGATTTAGATAATTCACCATTTTTAAAAAAAGAGCTATCATATTTAGCATCAGAATTTATATTGACAAAATTTTCAATATCATCATCTGTTTCCAGTGTTTCTAATTCTTTTTTTATTTTATATATTTCCTGTTTTGCATTTTTATAATCTTTTGCCGAAGGCAATATATCAAAAGCTACATATTCAAGGTCCCTTGATTTCTCTTGTTCATATTTATATTTATGTTCATTATAATAATTTTCTATTTCTTTTTGGCTTACATTAATGGAGCTATCTGGAATTGTATTATATTTAACAGCAAAGAAGTGAATATGTGCTGTTTTCCTTTTCTCATTATAATCTTGTTTTGCAAGATTTTGAGGCACATAAAAACCATTCTTGATAAGATTAAAATATTTTGTGTTTAATCTGTCAGTTCTTATATATTTTTTTATCTTTTGCCATTGCTGGTCTTGTTTTTTTGCAAGTTCTCTTTGCTCATAATCATCACTATTTTCCATTTTTTCAACATACATCAAAAATTTATTTACATTATTAGGGTCAAATCTGCCTGTTTTAGGGTCAGCAAAATTTTGAGCAATGATGGGATGAGGATTTCTGCTAAAAACCAGATTTTCCAGTTCTTCTTTACTGATAGAATATCCTATAGCTTCATCATGTATTATAGAAAGTCCTAATCCATTAAGTTCATTTTGCATAATTGTATTCCTAACCAATTCATCCCATACATCCTGTCTGATTTGATAACGTTGTTCTGCGCTAATATTATTTTCATAAGATTGTTCTTCCATTATCGCAATTTTTTCGTCAACGTTTTTTTCAAATTCTCTGTAAATAATTTTTTCTCCGGCTATTTGGCCAAAGTCACCAGTACCTTTTTTTCCTCTCTTGCAGCTTTTAAGGAAATCGCCTAATACAAATGCCATTAAAGCTACAAAAATTATAACAAAAAGTAATGCTGAATGTTTACGAAGTTTGCTTATTGCTGCCATATTTTTATTTTTTTATATTTATTTTTAATTTGCAAATGTATAAATATATAATTTAAAATAATTATTTTTTTTTTATTTTTAGATATTTTAATTTGTTAGTGTCCGACTAAATTTAAAAATTTAGGTAAAATCGTTTCTAAATATTATCAGTCGGGCGCCTGACCGATGAGATTCCTCGCTATCACTCGGAATGACAGTGTTATTTAGAGTTCAGGGTTTGGGTAAGGACGCGTAAAACGCGTCCTTACCCAAACCTTTCCAACATAATGAAGTTGTCATTCCTAACGCTGCTGCCGCTGCTGCTGCTGCTCTTTCTTCTTCTCCACCTTCCCAACATAATGAAGTTGTCATTCCGAACGCTGCTGCTGCTGCTGCTCCTCCT
>CAZOSY010000137.1:0-7508 GCA_964582565.1 uncultured Bacteroidales bacterium
GATTAGGTATTAATTAATTGCAACATATATTCATCTTTCCATTTATTATTTATTTGCATCCATTGTTTTTTTACTCCAATTATCTGGAAATCATATTTTTTAAATAATTTTAAGCTCAAATCATTATCTATTGATATATTACAATAGAGTTGGTGAAGTTTTAATGTATTAAAACTATATTTTATAATCAACTCTAATGCTTCAGAGGCATATCCCTTATTTCTTTGCTTTTTATTTATTAAAATTCCTATTCCAGCCCTTTTATTATTAGGGTCAAAATCAAATAAATCAATACAGCCAATAGTTTTATTATTTTCGGAATGATTAATCAAATCTATCATTAATCTCAGTTGTTTAGTAGCATAGATATCAAGATGAGCATTTACAATATATTTTTCAAGAGTAAATTTTGATAAAGGTGTTATAGTATTGCTTAAACACCATATTGAAGTATCATTTTCCCATTTATAAAGTAAATCAACATCTGATGGCTCAACAGCACGAAGTAAAATGTTTTTTCCTGTCATATTATAAAGATAAAATAAAAAGATAAAAGTAAAAAAAGAATTTAAAATGGAAAAAAAATCAGGAAAAATGTATTTTATATTAAAAAAAATGAAACCAACAGATTAACCCGTTGGTTATTGTATATCTGCCTTAGGCGAACTGTTCATATACTTTGTTTGTTAAAAATTATAACTGTTTATAGTATTAGTGTATAAATCAGCTCAAATTGTTACCTGACAGAGTTATAATTAGTTGAACAACCCATCAATTAATTTATCATCCGCAATGTTCGGTATTGTTATTTTTAATTTTGGTTCTGTTTTCATAGCGCGTTTGGCAGAAAACATAGCTCCGTTATTTCTTGCCCAACTTCGTCTTGCTATTCCATTATTTACATCCCAGTATAGCATTGCTTTCAACCTGCGGACAGCGTCATCAGAGCCATCCAATACCATACCAAATCCACCATTTATAACTTCTCCCCAGCCAACGCCACCGCCATTATGAATAGATACCCATGTGGCTCCTCTAAATGCACCTCCTATAACATTTTGTATAGACATATCAGCAGTGAATTGAGAGCCGTCATAAATATTTGATGTCTCACGGTAAGGCGAATCAGTGCCTGATGTATCATGATGGTCTCTTCCAAGTACTATTGGAGCTGATATTATACCATCTTTAATAGCTTTGTTAAATCTCTCTGCAATTTTTATTCTTCCTTCACAATCAGCATATAATATCCTTGCTTGAGAACCTATAACCAAATTATTTTTATCAGCTTGTTTTATCCAGTGTATATTATCTCTTAGTTGACTAATAATTTCTTTTGGGGCACTTGTAGCAATATCTTCCAATACCTGAGTAGCAATGTTGTCGGATTCTTTTAGGTCTTTAGGGCTTCCTGATGTGCATACCCATCGGAAAGGACCGAAACCATAATCAAAAAACAGAGGTCCCATAATATTTTGAACATAAGAAGGATATTTGAACGTGCCATCATCTTTAAATATATCAGCATTTGCTCTTCCTGCTTCTAATAAAAAAGCATTACCATAATCAAGGAAAAACATCCCTTTTTTAGTCATTTTATTAATGGCTTTTACCTGTCTTCTAAGAGATTCTTGAACTTTTTCTTTAAAAGTTTCAGGATTTTCAACCATCATTTTATTTGACTCTTCAAAAGTCATATCGGCAGGATAATAACCGCCGGCATAAGGGTTGTGCAAAGATGTCTGGTCTGAACCTAATTCAACCTGTATATCTGATTTTACAAATTTTTCCCAAAGGTCAACAATATTACCCTGATAACCCAAAGCAATAGCTTCTTTATTGGCTTTAGCTTTTTTAATACGCGTCATTAATTTGTCACTGTCAGTAAATATTTCATTTAGCCATCCTTGTATGTAGCGTTTTTTAATAGCTTTAGGATTTATCTCAGCTATAATTCCTATGGCTCCGGCAATGACACTGGCTTTTGCCTGTGCCCCTGACATTCCTCCCAAGCCGGAAGATACAAAAAGTTTGCCTCCTATATCTCCTTTACTATACATTCTTGCTGCATTTAAAATAGTAATTGTAGATCCATGAACAATTCCCTGTGGACCTATATACATAAATGAGCCGGCAGTCATCTGCCCATATTGAGAAACACCAAGAGCATTAAAACGTTCATAGTCATCTTTGGAAGAATAATTTGGTATTACCATTCCATTGGTAATAACCAATCTTGGTGCATCTTTGTGAGAAGGAAAAATTCCTGTTGGAGTTCCTGAATAAAGTATAAGTGTCTGTTCATCAGTCATTTCCGCAAGATATTTCATCGTAAGCAGATATTGTGCCCAATTTTGGAATGCTGCACCATTGCTTCCATAAACAATCATTTCGTGTGGAAATAGAGCAACGGCAGGGTCAAGGTTATTGTTTATCATAAGCATTATTGCAGCTGCCTGTTTTGATTTACAAGGATATTCTTCTATATTTCTTGCATACATTTTATAATAAGGACGGAAACGGTACATATAAATTCTGCCATAATCATTCAATTCTTTTGCAAATTCAGGAGCCAAGACAGAATGATGTTTTTTATCAAAATATCTAAGAGCATTTTTTACAGCAAGTTTTTTTTCTTTTTTATTTAAAATATCTTTTCTTTTTGGAGCATGATTTACATTTTTATCATAAGGCAGTGGCTCCGGAAGTTTATCGGGGATTCCTTGTAATATAGTTTTTTGAAAATTTGTTAAATTCATTTTTTTTATTATTTTAGATTTGTTTATTCGTATTCAGATATAAAATAATTTAAAACACTGTCAGGTTCTACGAACCCTGACAGGTTTTCTGCAAATCCTGACAGGTATATCTAAATCCTGAATTTACAACAAAGGTATTAATCTGCCTCAGGCGGACTGAATAGTAACGAATATTTTATATTTTTTCTTTAGAATGTTTAAGAATGTTATATAAAAAAAACCTTGCTCTGAATAGTTGAGCTTTAACAGTTCCCAGAGGAATGTTAAGTTCTTTTGTTATTTCGTCGTATGAGAGTTCTTTAAAATAGCGAAGTTCAATGAGAGTACGATAGCGAGGTTTTATTTTATTAACGATATCGCGTATTACTTCTTTTTTTTGTTTTCTTATTAGTTCTTCTTCCGGATTAAAAGTTTCTGCTGAAAATTCATTAGTTAAATCTTCACCTTTTTCGTTTTTAGATTTATCAAAAGAGATGATGTTTTTCTTTTTTTTTCTTATAAAGTCAATACAATTATTTGAAGCTATTTTAAAGAGCCATGTACTAAAAGCATAATCAGGAGTATATTGATACAACTTTTCAAAAGCTTTTCCAAAAGCTTCAATTGTTAAATCTTCGGCATCATCTTGATTGTTAGTCATTTTTAGTAACATAAAATAAATAGAATCTTTGTAGTTACTCATCAGTTCGGCATAAGCTTTCCTGTCGCCTTTATCAAGGGCAAGGCAGATTAGTTTGTAATCCCGCAATGCTTTAGGTGTAAGATGAGAATTTATTTCCATTTATTTTTTTTAGAAAAAAGATTTGAAAATGCTAATAATGAATTTAATAAAATAAAAAATAGTTCAAATATAGGCGAAAGTAATAATATTTTTTTTTCTTTTAATTTATTCATACATTTTTTTAATATAAATAATTGACTAACAGCCCTTATAAAAAACAACGAACATATAATTAAGATATTGTAAGTTAAGGAGATAAGAATTATAAATGATAAAAAGAACAAAAACTGACTAAATAAAAACAATCCTAAAAAAAACTTTTGTTTGGGCTTATATAAAGTACCTGTAGAAAGATGCCTTTTTTTTTGTTTCATCCATTTTTTAAATGAAGTTTTAGGAATAGAAACAGTATGGCTGTCAGGACTTATTTCAATATTAGTATTATGTTTTGTAGCTGCTTTACTTATAAATAAGTCATCATCACCAGAAATGATATTATAATGTGATATAAAGCCCTTATTTTTATAAAACAGGGATTTACGATATGCAAGGTTTCTTCCAACGCCCATATATGTTTGCCCAATAAGTGATAAAGAAAAATACTGGATAGCAATATTAAGAGTGTCAAAAAGGATTAATTTATTTAACAGTCCTTTTCTTTGTCCATAAGTTCCATATCCAAGCACTATTTCAGTATTTTTAGTAAAATTTTTTTGCATATTTGTTATCCATTGATTTGTTTTTGGATAACAATCAGCATCGGTTAATAGTATTATATCGTTTTTGGCTGATTTTATCCCTAATGATAAAGGGAATTTTTTACCTGGAAAGAATTTTATACTACTACAAAGATTGACAACAGAAAGATTTTTGTATTTCCCTGAAAAATTTTCTAATAAATAAAAACTTTCATCATCAGAATTGTCATTTACAACAACAACTTCAAAGTCAGGATAATCTTGTTCAAGGATAAGAGGTAAAAATTTTTTTAGATTTTCAAATTCATTTTTTGCACATATAACAACAGATACAGGGCTGCTTTGTTTTGATACTTGCTTTTTGTGATAAAAAGCCAAGTGTCCAAATATTATCCAGTAATAAATAAGTTGTATTATGGCAGATACTATAAATATTATAAAAATAGTATAAATCAAACTTGTTTTTTAGATTAATTAGTTTAGAAAATTATATTTGCAAATATATTTATTCTGTTTTAGTAATATAAATTATCTTTGATAAATTTTAAAATTAAAAGATAAGTATGGAGTTTAAGATTACAAAAGGAGATAAAAGTTCCAAAGCTCGTGCAGGAGAGATAATTACGGACCATGGTATTGTAAAGACACCTGCTTTTATACCTGTTGGCACTGTTGGTGATGTTAAATGTGTTCATTTACGGGAATTAGATAAAGATATAAAAGCTCAGATTATAATTAGCAATACATATCATTTATATTTACGACCAAAGTTGGATGTTATTGAGAAAGCAGGCGGATTACATAAATTTAATGGTTGGAATAAACCCATCTTAACTGATAGTGGCGGTTATCAGATATATTCAATATCGCCTACACGTAAAATAACAGAACAAGGAGTGAATTTTCAATCTTTTATTGATGGATCTAAACACTTTTTTACTCCTGAAAAAATAATAGATATTCAAAGGACTATAGGTGGTGATATTATGATGGCTTTTGATGAATGCACACCTTTCCCTTGTGATTATGAATATGCAAAAAATTCAATGAAGTTAACACATAAGTGGCTTAAAAGATGTTGTAAGCAATTTGATAATACACAAAGCAAATATGGATATTCCCAAACTTTGTTTCCTATTGTGCAGGGAAGTGTTTATAAAGATTTAAGGATAGAATCGGCAGAGACAATTGCTTCTTTTAATCGTGAAGCTAACGCTATAGGCGGACTATCTGTTGGAGAACCTGTTGAAAAAATGTATGAAATGACAGAACTTGTATGTAATATTTTACCATATAATAAGCCACGTTATCTTATGGGCGTTGGAACTCCTGTAAACATATTAGAAAGTATTGCTCTTGGTGTTGATATGCTTGACTGTGTGATGCCGACACGGAATGGAAGAAACGGAATGCTGTTCACACAAAACGGTACTATTAACATAAAAAATGCAAAATGGAAAGACGATTTCTCTGTGATTGATGAAAATGGAACATCTTTTGTTGATAAACAATATTCAAAAGCTTATTTAAATCATTTGTTTGCTGCAAAAGAAATGTTAGCAGCAATGATTGCATCTCTCCATAATCTTAGATTTTATCTATGGTTAGTTGAACAAGCCCGTAAGAAAATTATTAACGGAACTTTTGTAAACTGGAAAAATAAAATGATAAGACAATTACCAGTAAGATTATAAAAAAGAATAAAAAAATCGTAACTATTCAGGTATAGGGAAATAGGGAATAAGGGAATAAGGGAATAAGGAATAAAGAAATAGGGAATAAGGAAATAAGGCATATTGAAATAAGGGATGAGTGTGTACCACTATACCCTATACCCTATACCTTTATACCATATACCCTTATACCTAAATAGTAATAAAAAATTTAATACCTGAATAATTACAAAAAATCAAATTAGAAGCTGAAAAATTAAAAATTTAACAATGAACATTAAACTTTGAATGAAAAAGTTAGATATACATATTATAAAAAGATTTTTAGGGACATTTATTTTAGCAACGAGTTTATTAATTTTAATTGTAGTAGCATTTGATGTTTCTGAAAAAATTGATGACTTTTTAGAAAAGCAAGCTCCTTTAAATGAAATAATTTTTACTTATTATTTGAATTTTATTCCATATTTTGTTAATTTATTTAGCCCTTTGTTCACTTTTATTGCTGTTGTATTTTTTACTGCTAAAATGGCTTCTGATAATGAATTTGTTGCTATTTTATCAAGTGGTATTAATTTTAAAAGAGTATTAGTTCCTTATTTTATATCAGCTCTGATATTAGCTTTGATGACATTTTTGTTAGCTAATTTTGTAATACCTCATGCTAATAAAAAAAGAATCACTTTTCAAAATACATATCTTAAAAACCCTTCAACATATAGAGAAAGAAATACACATTTACAAATTAGCCCTAATACATTTGCCTATGTTGAGAGTTATAATGATGAGACAAATACAGGTTATCATTTTTCGTTAGAAAAAGCAAGAAAAGGAACTATTTATTATAAATTATCTTCTGACTTTATTAAATGGGATAGTATATCCAAAAAATGGGAAATAGAAAATTATTATATCAGATTAATTAATGGAATGGAGGAAAAGATTAAGACAGGCAAACAAATAGATACTGTTTTAAATATAAACCCTGCTGATTTTATACAAAAAATAAAAAATGTAGGGACAATGGGATTTTCACAGCTAAGAAGTTTTATTAAAGAAGAAAAACTTAAAGGGTCAAGTAATATTCAATTTTATGAGGTGGAAAAGCACAAGAGAATAGCATTTCCGTTTTCAACAATTATTTTGACTTTAATTGGCGTTTCTTTATCAAGCCGTAAACAAAGAGGCGGTATAGGACTTTCTCTCAGCACAGGATTGACGGTAAGTTTTGCTTTTATACTGTTTATGCAGGTCTCAACAACTTTTTCAACTATGGGAAATTTGAACCCTGTAATAGGTGTATGGATGCCAAATATACTTTTTGGAGTAATCAGTATTTATTTGCTTAAAATTGTTCCAAAATAAAGCAGTCATTAGCATATACTAGTTATTACAAGGCAAAATCTACTTAAATTATAAAAAATTATTAATCCCGTAGAATACAATTATACTATTACTTTTTAAAATCTTGTCCCATTAATTATGCTTCGCAATAAACGGGATAAATTTTTTTAGCAAGTTTTTTTATACTGAAACAACCCTGAAACAATATTGAATCAGGCAACTGCCTGACAACATAAAGTTCAGGATGACGTTGTTCAACACAAGTTTTTGTAAATATAAAGCAGTGGCAGTCGCAGTGGCAGTCGCAGTAAAG
>CAZOSY010000138.1:0-7485 GCA_964582565.1 uncultured Bacteroidales bacterium
AAAATATAAGAAAAAATTTATATGAACTTATATGCCTTATATGGTAAAAAAAACAGAAAATTAACCATAAAAGACATAAAAGAAAATATAAGACAGATATTTTTTTATATCTTTACTTTATTAAATAATTCTTAAATTAGAATCATACATTATTATAAAAAAATACAATTAAATGAAAATTCTTTACATAATACCAAATTTAAGAAAAGGCGGTGCAGAACGACTCGTCTTAAATATCTGTAATGAATTGCAAAAAAGACAAAATATAAAAGTCAAATTAATTACTTTTTCAGATATTAATGAGTATCAATTTTTAACCAAAAATATTGACTGGCAAGTGATTCCTTCAAAAGTAATTCCTTCTATAACAGGTAAACCAGTAATTGAGATAAATAATTATGTAAAAGCAGTAGAAAATTTTAAACCTGATATTATACATTCCAATTTATTTGAAGCTGAGATTATAAGCCGTAAACATATTTTTTCAGATGTTGCCTATGTTACTCATATTCATGATAATATGAAACAATTTAGAAATTTTTCTTTAAAAACCATTTTTAAAAAAGAAAGATTTACTGACTTTTATGAAAAAAAACTTATTATTTCTAAATACAGACAATGCAAAAATAATTTTGTTGCTATTTCAAAACATACTTATAATTATTTTAAACAAACTCTGCCAAAAAATTTATATAATAACATAACATTAATACCTAATGCTATTGACTTTAACAGATTTTATACGGCTAAAGCAAATAAAAAATCTGATTATGAATCAAAAAAAATCAAATTAATAACAATTGGAACTCTTGTAAAGAAAAAAAATCAAATATTCTTAATCTATGTAATAAAATATTTAACAGAAAAAGGTTATAATGTTTGTTTGGATATTTTAGGAGAAGGCAATGAACGAAAAACAATTGAATCAAAAATTAATTCCGAGAAATTGCAGGATAAAATTATTTTAAGAGGAAAAGTTAATTATGTAGAAAAATATCTTCATAACAGTTATCTTTATGTTCACTCTTCTACTTCAGAATCTTTTGGGCTTACAACACTTGAAGCAATGGCATCCGGACTGCCATGCATATCTCTTGATGCCAAAGGGAACAGAGATATTGTTTTTAACAAATATAATGGCTATCTTATAGCAAAACCTGATTATAAAGAATTTGCTGATAAAATTATAAGATTAATTGAAGACAAACAATTATATCAACAACTATCTGATAATGCTGTAAACACTGCCAAAAAATATAACATTAAAGAATATGCTGATAAGCTAACAAATTTTTATAGTAAAATTTTAAAATAATAATTGGTATTAATTATAACCTTAATTCTTTGTAAATTGAATGATATATTCTCCTAAAATTTAATGAACTAATCAGGATAAACTCATTATATCTTTAACAAACCCAGTATAATTTTTTTCAGCATTATATTTTTCATTCCAGGTATTATAAGCATTTTGTCTATATTTTAATACTTGCTTTTGTGTAAGATTACCAAATTTAACAATTGCATCTGCAACTTCTTGTGCACTAGGATTAGAAGGTAAAAGTATGCCATTATCATTATTTACTACTTCACAAGTTCCTCCAACATCAGTAGCTATTACAGGTATGCCAAACGACATTGCTTCCATAATTGAAACAGGAATACCTTCTGATGAACTTACATTAATTGATAAATCAATATTCTGGTTAAGTAAATCATATATATCTTCTTTATTTTTAGTTCCTAAAAAATGATAAGCAATATTGGTTTTGCCTTCAAACTTTTTTAAAGCATAATTTTTTATTAAATCAAAATCAACACCTTCGCCTATATGATACCATTTAACAGAAACATCTTTGATTGATGATAATGCATTAATCAAAAGATTGATTCTTTTTCTCTTTGTTATAAAAAAGATACTTACAATTTTTATAAAATTTTTATTTTCCTCAAAATTTTTTAACGCAACAGTTTTTGTGCCTAATCTGTTTATTGCTATTTTAGAAGATATATCAGGGATTTTTTTTAATATATAATCCCTTCCATTTTCAGAAACAGAAAATATTTTATCTAAATTTTTAAAAATAAAACTTCTTAAAGGCAAATAATTATATTCTGATTTTTCAAAATAAATATCCCATCTGTGAGCTCTTGCAAATGTTTTGATTTGTGGATATTTTATCTTTATCTTTGCAATACTGTAAGCATTATCAGTACACCAGTATGAATAAAGATAACATTTATCTAAATCATCACATCTGTCTAAAATTATATTTTCTAATTTATGAAATAATCTGTCACCATTTAATAATGAAATCAATAAAGTTTTAATGATACCAAAACTTATCTTTTGCTTATAAACATTTTTAATAATACGAATTTCTTGTTTAAAGACAGGACTAAAAAATAAATATTTTAAGCTAAATAATTTTCTGAAAAATTTTAATGATTGGTTTACTATTATAACCTCTGAATTTTTTGGCAAATAAAATCTAATATCTTTTATATTATTACCTGATTCTGTATTAATAAAATAAATTTTATAAAATTTTTCAGATAAAAAAGGCAACTCATTTTCAATAAAAGATTCTCCAAAATTATAAGGATATTTATAGGTAACTAAAAATAGTATTTTTTTATTATCTGTTTTTTGCATATAAATATCAAAATTTATTTTTTTTAGATAAAACAAAAGGGGAAGATAATTATAACTTACCTCCTCCTTTTGTTAATACTTATATTTAATATTTAAGAAAAAAAATTACTTTAATGTTTAAAACTATCTTTTATGTAATTTTTCGTCAGAAACAGAAAGTTTTTTTCTTCCTTTGGCTCTGCGTGCAGATAAAATTTTACGTCCTGATACTGTGGACATTCTTTCTCTAAAGCCGTGTTTGTTTCTTCGTTTTCTTGTTGATGGTTGAAAAGTTCGTTTCATATTCTATATTTTTAAAAGTTACAAAGGTATTATTTTTTTGCTTTAATAAAATATAATTTGTATAAAAATATTTATTTTTTAGGTATTTCTTTAAGCAGTTGTATTAAAAACTTCCAAAATTTATCAACAGTTTTAATATTTACTTTTTCGTCAGGTGAATGAGGATAACGAATTGTAGGTCCAAAAGAAATCATATCCCAGTCAGGATAAATTCCTCCTAACAGGCCACATTCTAATCCTGCATGAATAGCTTTTATATCAGGAATTTTCCCGAACATATTATTATAAACTTCTTTTGATTGTTTTAGAACTGATGAATTGATATTTGGTTTCCATCCTGGATATGTGCCTGAAAAATCTACTTCTGCACCTGCTAATTCAAATATGCTTCCCATCATTTCACATAAATCTTCTTTTGCTGTATCAACAGAGCTACGTAATAAACATTGAACTGTTATCTCTCCATTATATGACTTGACAATTGCTAAGCTAGTAGATGTCTCAACTAATCCCGGCATAGAATCACTCATACGAATCACACCATTAGGGCAACCATAAACAGCATTTATCATGTTGTTTTGTGTCTTTTCATCAATTAATGAAGCAGGAATATCAGCAGTTTTGACTTTAAAGCTCAAATCAGGTTCAACAACAGATAATTCTTTTTTAAATATCTTTTCAAATCTTGATACGCTATCAACAAAATCTTTTTCATTTTCATTGGGGACTGTAACAACAGCAAAAGCTTCGCGAGGTATAGCATTACGTAAACTTCCACCTTCAATGCTTGATAGACGCAGTCCGTAATTTTTAACAGCATATTTTAAGAAACGGATTAAAATTTTATTTGAATTTCCTCTTTCAAGTTTGATATCAACACCTGAATGTCCACCTTTTAATCCTGTAACAGAAAGTTTAAATGCTTTTACGTCAGAAGTAACATTTGTTTCTGAATAGTTAAATTTTATATTTGCATTTGTTCCGCCTGCACATCCAACACATAATTCTCCTTCTTCTTCCGAATCAAGATTTATTAATATATCAGCATCAATTAAGTTTGGTTTTAATTCAAAAGCGCCGGTCATACCTGTTTCTTCATCAATAGTAAATAGAGCTACAATAGGACCATGTTCCAGGTCTTTTGATTCCAAAACTGACATAGTTGCCGCATCACCTATTCCATTATCAGCGCCAAGAGTAGTTCCTCTTGCAGTTACCCAGTCGCCATCGATATAAGCATCAATAGGGTCTTTTTCAAAATCATGTTTTATATCACTGTTTTTTTGAGGAACCATATCAAGATGTCCTTGTAAAACAACGGTCTTTCTATCTTCCATTCCTGGTGTAGCAGGTTTTTTAATGATAACATTTCCAACTTGGTCAACAAAAGTATCAAGTCCTAAACTTTTGCCCCATTCTTCCATAAATTTAATTATACGACTTTCTTTTTTAGACGGGCGAGGAATTTGTGTTAGTTTATAAAAATTTGTCCAAATTGCTTTTGGGTCTAAATTTATTATTTCTTTACTCATAATATTTCTCCTGTATTATTATTATTATTAAAAAAAAAATTAACGCACAAATTTAAAATTTATTTTTAATTAAAATATATTAATTGATTAAAATTATTTTAATACTATGTGTTTTTTAGAGTTTCCAGTTCAAAGCACAAAGCCTGCCCTGTGAAATCAGGTAGTTACCTGATATTTAACAAGGTTTATAATTTATTACTCTTATTCTTTCTGAAGTTCCACAAATGATATATATCTTTGTTCATAAAGTTGAGCCATAAATTTTGTTACTCTTTCTTCTGCCGGGTTTATTTTACCGCCAAATTTTTCGGTTAATATATTACAAATATCTTTTACTTTTCTTTTTCCATCAATTTCTAACCATGTTGCACTTCCAATTTCATCTAACTTAATATTAAAGTTTTCTGATTTATTTTGAGGAACGCAAAATTTACCAATTTTTTTATTACTAAATTTAGGGACAATTAATACTACATTACTATCTCCATTAATAATATGCTTGTGTAATCTAACTGGAATAATATCAAGAAAATTTAGATTTTTTAAAATTTTACGTCGCTGAAAAAAATTTAAAGGCATTTGTTTTCTATATTATAATTTTTTACTAAAAGAGCGATTTTAAATATAAAATCGCTCTTTTATTGTTATATATAATTTAAGTAACAAGAAATATTAATTTTATTCTTTATCTTTTACCTGAACAAACTTATTTGTTGGTTCTCCTGCATTTTTTAAAGGTATTTTAATTAATACGTATGCAATAACAGCTAATACAACGAGACCAATAATATATGAAGGATGTTTAAATACAGATAAAGGGAATATCTCTCCTACAGCAAACATTGCAAATAACAAGCCCACTAATGCTTCTCCTGCAATAAGTCCTGACGCCAACAATATGCCAGTATTTTCAACTTTTTCTTTTTGATTTTCATCGTATTTTCTTTTTTTATTATACTTTTGAACAACACCTTTTATCAAACCGCCTATAAAAATAGCGAAAGTCGTTTCTAATGGCAGATACATACCAACACATACCAACATAGGACTTTTTATCTGCATAAGTATAAATCCTATTCCCATAAGTATGCCTGCGATTATCAAAGGCCATGCCATTTTCCCACCAACTATTCCTTGTGAAAGTAAAGCCATTAAATTTGCTTGTGGGGCAGATAATTTCGGACTACCAAAACCACCTTGGTATCCTTCGCGTATTCCATTAGCAATATCACCCTGATTTAAAAATGATAATATAAAAAACATAACAGAACCTGCACAAATCACTCCAATAATATCACCTATCTGCATTTTCCAAGGTGTTCCTCCAAGTATATGTCCTGCCTTTAAATCTTGTAACATTTCACCAGCAACAGCAGCTGACACACAAACGATAGCGGCAACACCGAGAGTAGCAGCAACGCCTTCACTTCCGTTAGCGCCAAGTAAAACCATAATCAGGGCAGTAACTACTAATGCTGTCAATGTTAAACCACTAACAGGATTATTACTTGAGCCCATAAGACCTACGAGATATCCTGATACTGCTGCAAAAAAGAATGCAAGAATTATCATAACAGTAGCAGCAACAACAGCGACTAATATTGTAGTTGAAAATATATAATAAGTAATAAAGAATGTAGCAATAGCAATTGCTACAATTCCTATCATAATCCATATAAAACTAATATCTTTTTCATTTCTCGGAATATTAATATCAAGACCTTTAGAAGCTTTTTTAACATCACTTACAGAGCGTCCAATACCTGTAATAAGGCTCTTTCTCATCATATACAAAGTATAAACAGAGCCAACCAACATACCTCCGATAGCTATAGGACGAACAATATATTTCCATACATCATAAGCAGAGTTAATCCATGCTTTATTCAGAGCTTCTGTTTGTGTTAAAGAAGGGTCAGCAGCCATTAAGCCCGAAATAATTGCTTGTATATCAATGCTAGGAGCAATAAAATAAAGTATCATTGGTGTTAACAATCCCCAAGCAATCAAGCTACCACTAAAGTTCATAGCAGCTAATTTTGGTCCTATGATATATCCTACGCCTGTATAAGCAGGGCTTATGCCCGGAGATCCAAGCATCATTCCGCCTTTTCCTACAAATGATGTTCCTGTTATTGACTGTTTCGCAAAAAGAATAAATTTTTCCCAGTAAACGGAGAATAATTTAAATTCTCCCAATGTCTTTACTATTCCACCAAATATCATAGCTCCAAATAGAATTTTAGAACCTTTTCCTTTTCCCCTGCGACCTGCTTTATGAATTTCCGCAGCTGCAATTGACTCAGGAAAGGGCAGTTCAGCATCTTCTACCATTACTCTTCGCAATAGAGCAATAAACATAATACCTAAAATACCTCCGACTATTACAATTATTGTACTTGTTCCATAAGTAAAGAAATTTTCTACTTTTTTTCCGGAATCAAGATATACAATATAAAATGCCGGTAAAGTAAAGATAGCTCCGGCTGCAATTGATTCGCCGATAGACCCTACGGTACGGGCAAAATTCTCTTCTAATATTGTACCTTTCATCATTTTTATTAGAGCCATTCCAATGACAGCAGCAGGATAAGTTGCAGCAATGGTCATTCCTGCTTTTAATCCTAAATAAGCATTTGCAGCACCTAAAACTACGGATAAGATAATACCTATAATCAAAGCTCTAACTGTAAATTCCACCATATTTGTCTCGACCGAAACAAACGGAATATATTTTCTCTGTTCTGACATTCTTGTAAATTTAAATTTAAAAATTATTTCAATCTGCTAATTACCAAAAAAAAAATGAATATACCAAAAAATATTCTATAAATAATTATTACTAAATACTCTATAAATGCAAGCAAACAACATAAAATAATAAAGTGTCAAGATAAAATATATAAGATATAAGATAAAGAAAGATAAAAAAAAATAATTTTTTATATCTAAATATAAGATATTTAAGTTTCGGACTTAGTACATTGCTGTCAATCAGGTTATTAAAACTATAAA
>CAZOSY010000139.1:0-7473 GCA_964582565.1 uncultured Bacteroidales bacterium
TAGTGCTAAACTTAATAAAATGATAGCCAAATGTGATAATAAAGAAGTAAAATTAAAAGGACATATTGATTATGATAATTTCAATATTAATTATTCAAACCAATCGTATAATTTATCAAAAATTTGGTTAAAGGATATAAGAAATGGAATATTTATAGAAGTATATTTTGGTTCAAATATCAATAAAGAAGAAATTATTGATAAAATTTTTTCTTCAAATGAAACAGACATGTGTTATCTTAAAGGGATTATAAAACCATATTCAATATCTATGAACTGGACCGGTAAAGTTTGTATAAAAATAATATTAAATAGTGCAGATGATTTTTTTTATAAAAGTGAAACAAATTATTAGAATATTAAAAATTATGAAAATTAAAAAAGTATTATTTATAGCTATTCTAAGCATTATTACTTTATCTCATAGCTGTTCAAAAGATGAGTTAATTACTAAATAAAGAATATATTACAGTAACTGATTTAATGAGATATTGCAGTTGTAAATGTAGAAAAGAAACTTTTCCTTGTGAAAATAAAGAAGTTAAAGTTAAAGGACGTTTTTATTCAGATGGTTTTAATAATTTCAATAATAACCCTATTATTGAAACATCAGTAGTAGATATTAGAAATGGATATAATATTCCAATAAGTTTTAGCTCTGATGACACTGCAATTATTAATAAAATTCTTTCATCAAATGAAACTGATATGTGTTATATAAAAGGGATTATTAGACCAATTCAAATTAATGCAGGGTTAACATGTAAAATAGAAGCAGAAATTATATTAAATAGTGCAGATGATTTTTTTTATAAAAATGAAATAAATTATTAAAAAATAAGAATTATGAAAAAATTATTTATTGTATTTATTTTTATATTAGTAACAGTAAATTTATATGGTGAGCCTGTAGATACAGTATTAGCTAAAACCATAGCAAAAAATTACTTTGAATTTTTAAATCCTTTAAGGTCTAATATAGTAGTTAAAAATACTATTACTATATACTATAATGGCTATCCAAGTTATTATATAATAAATTTTATAGATGGCGGGAATATTACAGTTTCTGCTAATAATACAACAGTTCCAATTTTAGCATATTCATACGGTGGAGAATATAATGAAAATGATTTTCATAATCCTGCTTATTTAGCATGGATGGAAAATTACAGTAAAGAAATTGACTCAGTTAGAATACATAATATTCCAAATGATTCAACTATTCAGGAATGGAATAATATTTTGAATAAGAATTTCAGTCAATATAAAAGTACAAAATCTGTCCAACCTTTAATAACAACCAAATGGGGACAAAGTGTAAATAAAAGTGGTGAGTGTCTTGGCTATAATTATTTTTGTCCAAGTTTTACTGCTAGTGAGGGGTGTAATTGTCAGAGATGTAACGCAGGTTGTGGACCTATAGCAATGGCACAGGTTATGAAATATTGGATGCATCCTGTTCATTCTACATATCAGGATTATGACTGGTGTAATATGCATGATGAACTAACAAATTCTTCTACAATGACAGAGGTAAAAGCAGTAGCAAGATTAATTCGTGATTGTGGTGATAAAGCAAATGTTAATTACTGTGTAGCAGAATGGGCAGGTGGTTGTTATACATCATTATGGCCACCTTCTAAAGCAAAAAATGCTTTAGTTGATGACCTTGGATATAGTGATGATGCTTATGTTGCTAAACGAGCATATTATACCAAAAAGAAATGGATAAAAAAGTTAAAAAACGATTTAGATAATGGTCGTCCAATAATTTATGTTGCCTGGGAAGATTTAATTCCTTGGACAGGTCACTATTTTGTTTTTGATGGTTATAATAGTGATAGTAAATTTCATATTAATTGGGGACGGTATGGTAATCATGATGAAGAATTTTTTGAAATTGGAGATTTAACACCAGGTAGCCATAATTATAATACCAAACAACGAGCAATTTTTAATTTACATCCTGCCTGGTATATAAACTGTAATAGTGTCTTACAGGTTTTACAAATTTATGAAGTTATAAGTTCTCTTTCTCATTTGTATTATAATCCTGTAAAAGGGACTATTATAGCAGGCGGGAGTGGTGCCCCATTAACTATTCAAAGTGGTCAAACAGTTCATTACAGAGCATATAATAGAATTGAGTTAAGAGATGGATTTGTAGCAGAAGAAGGAAGTAATTTTGTTGCTGAGATTATACCCTGCCCTGCTGAATGTAATAACAATGATCTTAAAAGTGAAATGTTCTCTGATAATTATGAGTGGGATAATACTAATTTTAATTATCAAAATTCAGAAAAAGATATTAAAAAAATCAATTATGAATTTGAATTTCAGGTATATCCTAATCCTTTTGAGAAAAGAACTAATATAATATACACAGTAAAAGAAAATGAAAAATTTGACATTAGCATATATAATATATATGGAATAAAGCTATATTCTTTAATTAATGGTATTCAGCCAGCCGGGAAATATAATTTATTGTATGATACTTCAAATTTACCTAATGGTGTTTATATATGCATATTTTCAAGTAAAAACAGAAGAGAAATAATAAAACTATTAAAATATTAAAATCAGGTAAACATCAAGGGCTCTACCCTGTCTTCCGGCATTTATTACTGCATTTTGGAAACAAAAGACCGCAGGAGCCATATTAAGTTGGTGAAATTGTAAAATTGTATCTGATATCTAAACAGATTTCAGATAATCAACAACTTGTTTTAAATTTTTAGCAGATAATAATAATCCTTTATGTTTTGTATCTAAGTTTTTTCCTGCCAGATTTTTTGCCCAGCCGTCAAATTCTGTATAGCAAATAACTTTTTTGTTCATCTGCCATCCAAAGGCAATTTCCGACAAAGTTCCTGCTCCTCCTGATACTGCTATCAGTATATCGCCGGTATTTGCAATAATCTGATTTCGCGACAGACCTATTCCTGTGGGTATCACAATATCACAAAATATGTTTGCATCATTTTTATTATATGTAGGTATAATTCCTATTGTGCAGCCGTATTTGTAGTTTGATGATTGTTTTGCTCCTTTACAAACAGCTTGCATAATTCCGTGCATTCCGCCACAGACAATGATAAAATCCAAATCAATTATTGCTTTTCCTAATTTTAATCCAAATTCATAAATTTCAGGTGTGCAATTAGATTTACTTGGTCCAATGACACTTACAATTTTTTTCTTTTTTCTCATTTTTACTTTAGTGTCTGTCTATAAAGTCCACATTTTTTATTCGTGAGGCAATTTATAAAGCCATTTTTAAAATTGGCTCTTTTACTGTGCCCGTAAGAGAGGAATTGATTTTAACTGTATTGTCTGTTTTTATATCTTTACTGGCTTGCAAAATTAAATTGTTTAAAACATCTTTTGATTTACCTTTAAATTCGCTTTCAGGTATTTCAAGTTTGATTTTATAATTAATATCCTGGTTTTTATTATAACCCTGCATATTAACTTTTATGTTATCAAAATTAAAATTAAAAGGTTTTATACAGGTCTTTTCATCAGCAATATTAAAGGATAGGTCAGTTTTTTCTAAATTAATTTTTTTAAACTTATCCATTTTTAACTCTTCAGCAAATTTGTTTTGTATTTTGGAATTTTCTATTATTATCTCTTTAGCAGATAAAAGTCCTGTTGCTGTTATTGTATTTGGTATAGGTATCATACATTTATTAAGAACTGTTTTAAGATTCATTTTAGCAGAAAATTTGCCATATACTTTTTCTGCTACAGGAACAAATTTTTGAACTGTATTAAATGTTTTAAATGTTTTTTGAATGTCAAATTCATTTATATCCAAATCAAAATCTATGCAGGGATTTTTTCTGTTTTTAGTATTATATGTTCCATTAACAATAATCTGCCCTTCTAACATATTCATTTTCAGGTCTTTAAAAACAATTTGTTTGTCTCTGATTTTAATATCACCTGATACATCTGTCATTTCCATATTGCCGTAAATAAGTTTTTTAAATGTTGAACTTATATAAAAATTAAAGACAGAAGGCACTTTAAATGTATATAAAGTAACAGAGTCAGATGAAGTTTTGTTTGTTTTGTTTTTTATTGAATCTTTTTTATTAACAGTAGAAATGTTATTGGTAATAAAATTAAAATCATTCAGGTTCATAAATTTAGAACTGAGTTTAATATCACCTTTTAACACTTTGTCTTTTCTAAATATATAAGATAAAGAATTAAAAATTTTGCCTTTGGCAATGAGATAATTTCCGCCAAGTTTAGAGTCAAAATTAACAAGTTCTATATATTGTGGTAAAAAATTCAGTGTGGCTTTATTTATGACAATTCCCCGTGGAAATTTTTTGCTTTTATAGTTCAAATTTGCAACTGTAATCTTACCAACAGCTTTAAAATTTTCATATTGCTGTTTTTCTATTGACGACAAACTTCCTTTTATACAAATATTATCAGCATTTATAATACCGCTTAATTTTTTGTCCTTTTTTAAAGGATAGACGTGTTTTATTTCCGACAAATCAAATTTGCCGTTCATCTGTGCTTCTACTTGCGGGTCTGAAACAGGAGTTTTTATAAACAATTTAGCATCTACTGTATTGTTTGCCATCTCAAAATGAAAATCATTTACATTAATTTCAGTATTATCTATCTTGTTACCATTATTAATAATTTTTGTATTAAATGAGATATTGTTTATTGATTTTAACATATCAGGATATTTAAACATTGCATCTTTAACCGAAATGTTTAATCCGAAACAAGGTTTATTGTCTTTGCTATATGTTCCTTTTATAAAGCCATTTAATGTAAAACTACCTTTTGTATCTATATCTTTAAATTTTTCAGAATAAATAAGAGGAACTAATGACAGGATATTTTTAAATTTGGTTTCTTTAGCATTGAGATTTAAATTTATATTATATCTGCTATTATTAATTATAGCAAAAGAACCATTAACACCAAGATACATTTCTTTTAAATGTATTGTATTATCTTTAAATGTAAATTTAAGATTTTTCAGGTCTGCATCCAAATCTGCTTTTATGTTAACAGATGAATTATAAAAGTATTTTTTTCCTTTATAAATAAAACCAATGGATTCAACATTTGTTTCTGTTTTAAGTGTTGTAAAGTCAGAAAAAATATCTCCTTTTGACTTATTATTTATATTTCTTAAAATAATATGTGCATCCAGCTTGTTATTATCATAAACAATTGTTCCATTATTTATAATAATTTTTTGTGAAGATGAGTGCTTAAAAGCATTAGATTTTTTATTTACCTTAGGCAGATGTTCTGTTGTATCAGCATCTGATTTTGAATGTTTTACAATGTCCCAGTTGCTTTTTCCGTCTTTTGAGACCTTAAATGACAGCAAAGGTCTTTCAATTTTTATCTTTTTTATTTCATAATTTTCTCTAAAAACACTTTTTAAACTAACTGACATATTTAATAAAGGTATTTTTGCAAGAGTATCATTAACAAATTCATCAGTTTTTATTATGCTTAAATTTTTTATTTTCAGATTAAAATTAGGGAAACTATGAAAAAAAGAGCATCTATAATCTTTAAAGTCAACTTTAGCATTAATTGTTTTATTTGCCTGTTCTTTCACCTTTTGAATTATTTTCCCTCTAAAAAGAAAAGGAAGAAAAATCATTATAGCAATTAATATTAATAAAATGATGCCGGAAATTTTTAATGTTTTTTTCATAATTACTTATTTTTTTATAAAAATTAAACTATAAAAAATTAATTTTATTTAACTAAAAAAATATTTATTAATCAATAATAATACAAATATATAAAAATTTAGCATACTAATAAAATAAAATAAAATAAAATAAATAAATTTTATTTAAATAAATTTTATTATCTTTACACAAAATTTGTTGTTTGCTTAAACTGTTTTTATGTATATTTGAAGTTTTATTTATAAATAAGGGAAAATGAAAAAAAATAATAGAATTGTAAGTATAATTGCAATAGTAATTTTATTTTTAAGTTTTCTAAACAATAAGATTTCAGCTCAGTGTAATATAGCAGCTAGTGCCAGTCCTACCAGTATTTGTGCAGGAGAGCCAGTTACCCTTACATCATCAGGTGATTGTTCTTATTTGATGAACAATAATTTTAATAATGGCACAATAGGTTCAGGATGGGCTTCTGATGCCGGACCAATGTTTAATAATCCATGTAATCCATCATGTGATGGAACTAAATATCTATGGATAGGTCCTGCAACAAATTTTCCGCGACAAGTAACAACAGTTTCTTACAATCTGGTATGTAGTCCCAGCAAGATTTGTTTTGATATGAAATATGCTGAACAAGGAGGTTCTTCTCCTTGCGAAGGTCCTGATTTATCAGGAGAAGGTGTTCATCTTCAGTATTCAACAAATGGAGGTTCTTCATGGACAGATATTAATTACTGGAATCCAAATGGAGGTCATAGCTCACAATATATTAACTGGCATAATTATTGTGAAAATCTGCCTGTTGCAGCTCAGACAACAAATACAAAGATTAGATGGTGGCAATCAAATACAAGTGGTAATGGTTATGACCACTGGGGATTAGATAATGTTGAAATAACTTTTGTCCCGACACCACCGGAATCTGTAACATGGTCACATGGTCCTACAGTATTTAATCCTCCTGTTGTTCACCCAACAGTAACTACAACATATACAGTTACTGTATCTAATGGCTGTGCCGAAGCTCATGAAGATGTTGTAGTAACTGTTAATCCTGCACCAATAGTAGATGCAGGTCAGGATCAAATTGTATGTGGAGGTGGTAGTGTAGTTATAGGTGGTAGTCCAACAGGAAGCGGAGCTGGACCCACATACTCATATTCATGGAGTCCGGCAGCAGGATTAAGTTCAACAACAGCTGCAAATCCTACGGCAAATCCATCAACAATAACAACTTATACAGTAACAGTAACAAGTAATGGATGTTCTTCTACTGATAATGTAGTAGTAGCAATGTATCCAAATCCATCTGCAAATGCAGGTTCTGACCATAGTATCTGTGGAGGAGTAAGTGTGGTAATAGGCGGTAGTCCTACGGCAAGCGGAGGAATTTCACCTTATACATATTCATGGGCACCTTCTTTAGGTTTAAATTCAACAACAGTTGCTAATCCAACAACAAGTCCAACAGTAACAACAACTTATACAGTAACTGTAACAGATGCTAATGGTTGTACAAACAATGATAACATTGTAGTAACAATTAGCCCGGGACCAACAGTAGATGCAGGAGTTGATAAATCTATATGTAATGGCTTTAATACAGTAATAGGCGGTAATCCAACAGCAAGTGGAGGAACTTCGCCTTATACTTATCTATGGAATCCGTCAACAGGATTAAATTCAACAACTATTGCAAATCCTACAGCAAATCCAACAGCAACAACAACTTATACAGTAACTGTAACAGACGCTAATGGTTGTATTGGTA
>CAZOSY010000140.1:0-7425 GCA_964582565.1 uncultured Bacteroidales bacterium
ATAGTTTGTTTTTGAATAATGCCCAATTTATTTCTGTTTTTATATTAAATTAAAAGATTGTATTTTTTTTAAAATATTATCACCCAAAACAAAAAATAGTTGAAGCTACAAATATATTAACATTTTTGTAAAAAAAAATTAATTAAATTTGCCTGTTATTTGGCAGATAAATTGGTTTTATAGCAAACTGTCCGCCTTAGACGGACCAACGACTTTTGTATAACAGAGTGATGTAATACTCTAAAAATTATTATAAACTGAAATTAATATGATTAACAAAAATAAAATAATTACCAAAGACATAAAAATGTTTGATGTAATACTTATGACTTTTGAATTTATCTGTATTGATAAAAATCAGTTTATGTAAAAAAAAAATGTATAATATAAAATTTAATGCAATGAACACGAAAATTTTAAACGGTTTTTTATTTATTTTCATAATAATATTAAACCTGTCTGTTTTTTCACAAAAAAAAACAGATGCAATGCTGTTTGGTGATGTGAAATGTAATGGTGAGCATGTTCCTTATGTAAACATTATTGTAAAAGGAACAAACATTGGAACAATGACAGACGGAACCGGTCATTACAAACTGGCTAATTTACCTTTAGGGAAAAATACTATTGTTGTTCAGGCAATGGGATATAAACCACAGGAAAAAGAAGTTGAAATGAAAGCAGATAAGGAAACTATTTTATATATTAATTTAGAGGAAGATGCTTTAAAATTAAATCAAGCTGTTGTTACCGGGACAAGGACAGAACATTATATAAAAGATACTCCTGTCCGCACAGAAGTTATAACATCAAGAGAGATAGAATTAAAAAATGCTTTTGATATATATGAAGTATTGGAAGGAACTCCAGGCATCAGGGTTGAACAACAATGTCAGTTCTGTAATTTTAGTATGGTCAGAATGCAGGGACTTGGTGCTGAACATACACAAATATTAATAAACGGTCAGCCAATATATTCCGGCTTGGCAAGTATTTATGGATTACAACAAATTGGAACTGCTGATATTGACAGAGTTGAGATTGTAAAAGGAGCAGGTTCTGCTCTCTATGGCAGTTCTGCTGTTGCCGGAGCAATTAATATTATATCCAAAGAACCATCTTTTGTGCCCTCAACAAAAGTTGGAATCCAGTTTGGGAATTATAATACCAATAAATATAATATTTCTTCTTCTATAAGAAACGAAAAAGGTAATTTGGGTCTAAATGTATATGCACAAAAATTAACAGGAAATCCAATAGATCAAACTCAGGACGGAAATAACATTAAAGAAGTAAAACATAAAGATGGTATTTCTGACAGAGTTGCTACTAATCTTAATAATGCAGGATTTAGTTTATATGCCAATGATTTGCTGTCAAAGAAAGATAAACTTATTATCAGAGGCAGATATTTATATGAAAAACGTCAGGGAGGAATAATGGATGATGATTATTATAAAAATCCACTTACAGATGGAACAGAATCTATTGTAACTGACAGATATGAAACGGAATTATCATATAATAATAAGTTTAAAAATAATTCGGAAATTAATTTCTTGTTAGCATATACTAATCATAACAGAGATGCTACAAATGATTCTTATTTGAGTGATTACATGGCAACACATAACGACAGCACCCCTGATGTGAGAGATATGAGACCTTATCTTGCTGATGAAAATTCTATAACTGCAACATTAACTTATGGAAAAAAAATAAAAGAACATCAGTTGTTAACAGGGATTCAAGGTTTCTACAATAAACTGACAGAATCCGGAATGTATGTTGTTGTTGACTCTGCAAGTCAATATACAGGAACTTCGTATAAATCAACAAGTAATAAGTCGGCTAGAGAATTTGGTGTTTTTATTCAGGATGAATGGGCATTAAATGATAGATTGACAATAGTTCCCGGCATTAGATATGATATACATAATTCAGAAGAAGAATACAAAGCAAATAAGGAAGTTTTTGCAAACTCTTTTTTTCCAAAAAATGAATTTAATGAGAACAGCTTTAGTCCAAGATTTGCCATAAAATATGATATTTCAAAAAAAATAACATTAAGGGCAAATGCAGGAACAGGTTTTCGGGCACCTTATGGCTTTTCCGAAGACCTGCACTTATGCAGTGGCTCCCCCAGAGTATGGAAATCATCGGATTTAAAACCTGAAACTTCTGTGAGTTATAATTTATCAGCAGATTATTATGGAAAAAAAATAAGAATTAGTACTAATATTTTCAGAACCGACTTAAAAGATAAAATTGCCTTTACCGATGCTGAATATAATGTTGCAAATCTTGGTTATGATTATCAATGGAAAAATATTGACAATGCATTTGTTCAGGGAATTGAAATATCAATTCTGGCAAATGTTGTCAAAAATACCAGATTGGGCTTTGATTATACTATCAATCAAGGCAAATATGAACACGAAAGAGATGATTGGAAAGGAACGAAATACAATGATATTAGTAAATATATCTCAAGATTTCCTTCAAACACAGGCAACTTAAAATTGGAATATTCACCTAAAACATGGGATTTTTCTCTATCAGGAAATTATACAGGCAAAATGTATATAGATTATTTTGCTGAAGATGAAAGTCAGAGTAAGATAAAACATACTGACGGCTTTGCAGTATTTAATGCAAAAATTTCTAAAAGATTCAATATGTTTAAAATATATGCAGGAGTTAATAATATATTTAATTATCTGCAACCCGAGAAACATACTGATGATGCAGCTTTTATGTATGCACCTGTATATGGAACAATGTATTATGCAGGATTAACGATTAATATTTTACGTTAATGATTATGTTTGGCATTTATTTTTGTTATTTTTCCGCCTTAGATAAATAGCTTTTTTACTTTTAACTGTTTATATTATCTATAGGTTTTATATGCACATTATTTTTATAAAAAAAATCAATGTCTAAACTTTATATTGTTCCCACACCTATTGGCAATCTTGAAGATATTACTTTAAGAGCTATCCGTATATTAAAAGAGGTTGATATTATTCTGGCCGAAGATACCAGAAAAACAGGATTTCTTTTAAAACATTTTGAAATCAATAAAAAGATGCTTGCTCATCATTTGTTTAATGAACATAAGACGGTTTTGTCTGTTGTAAGAAAAATTGCAGATGGTCAGACCATTGCATTAGTAAGTGATGCAGGAACACCCTGTATTTCAGACCCGGGATTTTTATTAGTCAGAGAATGTATAAATGCCGGCATTGAAGTTGAATGTCTGCCAGGTGCCACTGCTTTTATACCTGCTCTTGTGAACTCCGGATTGCCTGTTGACCACTTTTCTTTTCAGGGATTCTTGCCTCATAAAAAAGGCAGAAAGACCATTCTTAACAAACTGGCAAACGAAACATATACTATGGTTTTTTATGAATCACCTTTTCGTTTACTTAAAACACTTGAACAGTTTGCCGAATTTTTTGGCCCAGACAGAAAAGCTTCTGTATCAAGAGAACTCACTAAAATATATGAAGAGACCAAAAGAGGAACGATTGCCGAACTGATAAATTATTTTAAAAATAAAACAATAAAAGGCGAGATAGTGATAATAGTAGAAGGAAAAAAGTAAATAAAACCTATTTCTTATCTATACATCTTGTCAGAAATATTTATCAAAGCCTTATCAATAGTGCATTTTTATAGTTCATAATTATTTTTAGTCGGACACTAATGTTTTTAATATTGAAAAACAAGTTCACTAAAAATATGCCCTCATCTGAACTGTTGCTATATGAATAGTATTTACTTCCGGCGATTTACGACCATTATACATAATGCTTAATTGTAAATTTTTAGATAAATTCATCTGATAAGATAAATTCCACACTATGTTATCTCCTGTTTTTAACCCATCCAGCATCTCAAAAGCAATAGGCGTATTCTCTGATTTATCATACGAAATATGAATATAGTTTAATTTAAACATCAAACTTGCTTTTGCCAGTATATTCTTCTTTATATCCAGCCCTATATCATGATTTATTGCCTTGCCTTCTGATTCTGTCAGGTTTTTTTTATCATTATATTTATAATTTAAACTTATCCTAAATAAAGTATTGGGCTGATAACTTAATGTCGGCTCTGTTTCATAATAAACAATATCATAATCTCTTGAACTAAAATATTCTGACAAACTTGTTTTTTCTCCATTTTTAAATTTAAGATTAAACATAAATTTTCTGCTTATATTCCATCTTAAACGACCTCCTTTTACCGTCAACGTTCTTGTATCAAAGCCATTAGTAAGCAATGCCTTGTTGCGACTATCCTGATAATTTATCTCCATTCCAAATTTAGAATTTGTTTTATTAAAATAAAAAATATTACGAAAAGATGAGTTAAGTGTTACTAATGTAATGTCTGAAACTTTGGCAAGAAAAGGATTATATGCCTGTAAAAAATCATCATAAGTTGTTTTTCTGTTAATATGTAAGACAGATTTATTTGAAAAACGTGAAATAAACTTTTTTAATCCTTTTTTACTATTCCAGACAGCATGAGGATTAATATTAAGCACTTCATTAAATTGATTTGTATAAGCCCTTATATATTCATCAGTAGGAGTATATACTTTGATATAGACGGCTTGGTCTTTAAAAGCAGCAATCTCAAATTCATTTAACTCTTTTATGCCATTCTCATTATAATCTGTCCATGAATAAACACCTTGTCCTGCTGCAACTTCAAGATAAGAAAATTCTTTTTTTACTTCAAGTCCTGAACCTATCTCATAAAAAGTGTTGGATGTAATTGTGCCTTTTAATAGTTTGGTAAAATATTCCACACGGCCCAAAAGAGTATTCTCATCTTTCTGATTAGTTAACAAACTGTCTTTTATACTTAATTTACGAAAACAAGTGTTAATATTTAATCTGTTATTTACATTCTTTAAGGTCTTAATAGCAAAGCCAACACTTTCGCCGGCACTTGCCTGTTTAAGCTCATTATTATAAGGCATATTATCATATCTTTTTTTATAATATAAAGAAAATTTGTTGGCAGAAGTATCAGCATTATTTATAAATGCCTGATATTCAGTAAAAGAGAAACTATTTGCCTGAAGATTATCAGTATTTATATCTTTAAATACATTATGCTCTTGTGCATTTTTTATACCAATAGTAAAAAATTTTGTTTTTTTTGCAAACATTACGTTTTGCCTAAAAAACTGACTCGTATTTACCAATCCTTGTGTCTGAACCAAATTTGCATCAACTTTTAAATAAAAATCTTTTTTGTTCAAATCTGCATTAACAATATTCCTTATACCCTTATACTGTTCGCCTTTAAAAAAATATACAGATTGATAATTAACAAATCCTGTTTTTTTATTCAGAAATGATAATTTAATACCTGAAATATGCTCATCATCAATAATATTTGTATTTAATAAGTTCCAGTCTCTTTCAAACTCAACGGATTTTCTAAATTGTTCTATTGGATTAAAATTTTTATCTATCCATTTATAGCTCACTCCCGAAGCCAATGCCCATCCTTTTTCTTTTTTCTTGCTCAAATAAATTTTATTATCTATATTTATTTTAAAAGCATAACCTGTATTATCTTTATTATCTTTTTTTGAAAAAGTATTAATATCAGTGTTACTAATTGCCAATTCACTAGTAAGTTTTGTGTTGTTTGAAAAAGCATAATCAGCAGAAAAAGAATACATCTGCTTTTTTTTAGCCGTAACAAGTAATGTAACGGGTTCGTAACTTCCCTGTGCAACACCATTTTTCGGTTCAACCCATTGAAAGACCTTGCCATTGGCACTGGTTTTTATCTGTTTATAATTTCCTTTACCTTCTCCTAATTTTGAAAAACCCAATCTGTAAAAAGCACTGTCCTGATTTGTTGAATAAACGAAAATAGAATCATAATGAATAAAATTAACAACAGTATCAACCATTTTATATAATACCTGGTCATTAGCAAAAGCAATGCTATCAACATTTGGTGAAAAAGCTGAGCCAATATTATCGCCAATATCAGAAAGCAACAATTTTTGTTCATCACTTAAATTCTCTACCGGCTGACTTTTGATATCCTGTTCAGAAAAAATATTAAACCTTAATTTTAACTTATTTTGTTCAAACTCATCTCCAAAAAACAATAAAGAACGAGCATAATTTTTATTGGAATATTCAAACTCAACATAAATTCTTTTATCTTTTGTAACGGGATTTTTAGGTGTAAATGTTATTTCTGCAAGATTGTAATTTATAACATAGTCATTTCCTTGTCCCCGGTGCAATAAAACACCATCAATATAAACCCGTTCTGTGCCTGCAATAACAATAATAAAAGATTCGTTATTAATGCCTTTAAGTTTATATGGACCCTGAACACCTTCAATGCCTGTAATTTCATTCTTGACATATTTCCCTTTTGAAATTGCTGCGCTGGCAGTAACTCTCATCTTTCCTGTCTTATTTTCTTTTTTTGAGGTATTAAATTTAGTAGTAAAACTTCCACCCTGCAACTTTTTATTAAACTTCATAAAATAACTTTTAGGATTATTTAATTCAAAATCTCCTGCTATAAGTTTTGACCTTTTGCTTGACAATTGTATAAAAACTTTATCAAAATCCTGAATTTGCTGTGTGTTGCCTTGCGGCTGAATAGGAATATTATTATCAGTAATAGCTGCAAGAATATCTATATCTTCACTCAACTTACCTGACAACTGAATATTAAGATTGGAATTTAAAACAACATCCTGATTATTTCCAAAAGATATGCCTCGCGATATACTTCCATTCTTATTTAATCCTTTAGTTTTAAATATATCAGATGTCTTGGTATCACTTTGAAAAATAAACGGTTCATAAATTCCCGATTCGTTAATTTTAATATTCTTAATGTCTTTATGCTTAAATGTTTCTGCAAAATAATAAGGAAAAACACGATATGATATTTTAAATTTTATCTGGTCTAATCTTGGCAAATTCCATACCAACAGGGCTTTGGCATAATCAATCCTATAAAAATTAGTATCAGTTTTATCCCCTAAACTGTCTCTAATTACTACTGAATTAGGAATAATACTAAGAGTATCAATCTTAATTGTATCAAATTTATTTGAAATAATATGAGTACGTAAATTATTAAAATCCTGAGCATTTACAATGCAAAAAGGAACTAAAACAAAAACTAATATAAAGATTAATTTTTTCAACTTTTGATTTTCTTATTAAATATTATTAACCCGCAAGCTTTTTAAAACATTGCGGGTATGACCAAATATAATCGTAACTTTATGGCTCTACCGAAATTGCCGAAGTGCAAAGTATAACATTATTAAAAAATTTGTAATAATCACATCTGTATAGTGCCTGCACGAAAACAAATAATCAGGCAACTGCCTGATTGTCATTCCGAATA
>CAZOSY010000141.1:0-7358 GCA_964582565.1 uncultured Bacteroidales bacterium
TACGCTACGCTCAAAACAAATTTGAAGAAGCTAAAAAGCAGATAGAAGAAAATTTACCGATTAACCCAAGAACCAATCAAAAAAGGAAAGTTACAAAAAACGACTTTCTGGGTGCTGGTGCTATGTACTTGCAAGAAAAATCTCAGTTTGAGCATTTGGTAAATCTACCCGAAAGCCAAGATATTGCAGAAGCGGTAAACAATGCAATGCGATTAATTGAAGCCGACTACAAAGACCTTGAAGGAATTTTACCAAAGAACTATCAAGAATTTGATGCCGATTTATTGCGTTCGCTTATTCGTGTTTTTAATAAAGATGCTGTAAAAAATATTGGTGGTGATGTGTTTGGCAGAATTTACGAATTCTTCCTGATGAAATTCTCAATGAGTGGTGCTGGTGCTCAGGAAGGTGGCGAATTCTTTACTCCGCCTTCGTTGGTACAGATGATTGTAAACTTTATTGAACCCGACCACGGAATTATTCACGACCCTGCTTGCGGCTCCGGTGGTATGTTTGTGCAAACAGGTTATTTTATACAAAACAAGACCAACAAACAGGTAAACGAAGCTATTACCGTTTATGGAACAGAACTAAAATCAAACAATGTACGATTGGCAAAAATGAACCTTGCCATTCACGGAATTGAAGGAAAAATAATTGAGAACAATAGTTTTTACAGTAATCCACACGAGCTAACAGGCAAATGCGATTTTGTAATGGCTAATCCGCCTTTTAACGTGAAGAAGATTGACAAAAGCAAAGATTATGTAAAAGAAGACCCACGCTTACCATTTGGTGTGCCAAAAGCCGACAATGGCAATTATATGTGGATACAGTATTTCAACTCTTATCTGAACGAAAAAGGTCGAGCCGGCTTTGTTATGGCAAGTTCGGCTACAGATGCAGGAAATTCTGAAAAACTAATTCGCCAAAAACTCATAGAAACTGAAAATGTAGATGTAATTGTTTCGGTGGGTAACAACTTTTTCTATACTCGCTCACTTCCTTGTAATTTATGGTTTTTCGATAAAGGCAAAGCACAAGTAAACAAGAATAAAATTTTGATGTTGGATGCTCGGAACACCTTTCGTGTGATAAATTCAACTATTAACGACTTTTCTGATGGTCAACTTTTAAACTTTACAACCATTGTTCAACTTCATAGAGGAAACAGCAAAGCAATTACTATTTCCGAAACCGAACACAAAAAAGTATTAAAAGAGCAATTTGAAACTATAAACGAACATTACAGAACACTTGCAAAAGAGATAAAAGAAATTGCCAAAGAGTTAAAGAAAGACGATTTAGTCATTTCTGAAAGTATTGATTTTAATGATTTTGAAAACAGTGAGAAAGCGACAGAAATATTCAACTCCCTTGAAAAGCCTACACCAAAAGTTTATGTGTTTATAAAAGACATGGAAACTGAAATTGCAAAAATCAATAAGCAAGTTGATGACAAAGAGTTTGAAAGAAAATCGGCAACTGCAATAATGAAACCTTTTAAAGAAAAGCTAAACAAACTCAATAAACCTTTAAAAACTTACAAAAATGAAACAACCGAATTTCTAAAAGAGGCAAAACAACGCATTGGCGATTGGAAAGAACTTTTAGAATGGTTTCCCGATAATAAATATGTTGATGTAATTGGAATTTGTAAAATAGTTGACTTTGAAGAAATAAAAGAACAAGATTATAGTCTTTCACCAGGAAGATATGTTGGTGTTTTAGTTAATATTGATATGAACTTTGATTATAAATCAAGGATGAAAGAAATTCACAACGAACTGGCAGAGCTGAATACCGAAGCTAATGATTTGATGAACCAAATTCAATCTGTAGAATTATGATGGAAGGATGGAATAAAGAATTGTTGGGTGATTTGTTAGAAATTAATACAGAAAGTATTGGTCGAAATTATCCATTCAAAAGAATTAATTATTACGATATAAGCTCTGTAAATTCTGGTTTTGTTGAAGAAATAGATACCATTCCTTTAATTAGTGCACCTTCAAGAGCAAAACGAATTGTTAAAAATAAGGATACTATATTATCAACAGTAAGACCACGAAATAGGTCGTTTTACTATTTTAAAGAGGCAAAAGAAAATGACATAGCTTCTACTGGTTTTGCGGTTCTTAGACCTAATTTAAAGAAATTAGATGATAGGTTTTTATATCATTTAGTAACGAATTACAATTTTACTGCTTTCCTTGCTTCAAATGAAAAAGGTGCAGCATATCCAGCCGTTACACCAGAGGTAATAGGTAGAGCAAAAATAATCCTTCCCCCACTACCCACCCAACGCAAAATAGCCAAAATTCTCTCAGCCTACGATGAACTGATAGAAAACAACCTAAAACGTATTAAGCTGTTAGAGGAAATGGCACAAAAAACTTATGAAGAGTGGTTTGTCCGTTTTAAATTCCCTGGTTACGAAACTGCTGTTTTTGATAAGGGAACTGGTTTGCCGGAGGGGTGGGAAAGATTACCATTTGAAGAAATGATTGATTTCAAGGAAGGTCCAGGACTTAGAAATTGGCAGTATAGAGAAAAGGGTGTTCCTTTCTTAAATATTCGTGTAATTAAAAATGGTGATCTGGATATGCAAAAAGTGCAATATTTAGATACTGAAGAAGTAAATTCAAAATACAAGCATTTTCTTTTAGCGGAAAATGACCATGTAATTTCTTCATCTGGCACACTTGGAAGATTGACAACTATTAGAAAGAGGCATTTGCCACTTTGCCTGAATACTTCCATAATACGAATGAGACAAAAAAATGACAGATTTGGTACGTGGTTGATAAAACATATGCTGCAAGGACAAATATTCCAATCCACAATGGATGCGTATGCTAATGGTTCAGCACAAGTTAATTTTGGACCGACTCATTTGAAACAAATTAAATTACCCACACCTAATCTTGAAATCTCGTTAGCCTATGAAAAAATAATGGCACCTCTTGAAGAGTGTATTAAAGGAATTAGGGACCAAAACCAATACCTAAAAGAAGCCCGAAATATTTTATTACCACGGCTAATGACAGGAATGATAGATGTTGAAAAAATGGAGTTGAAAATATAAAATAAGAATAACTATGGGAAACTTTAATTTAGACCAAAGGAAAGCTCAAATAGTTTGGCGCAAGAATAATATTTCAAATACCGTAAAAGGCCGTCAAAATGGGAGCGAATACCAACATATTATTCCAAAACAGATTTGGACTGAATCCCTTTGGTCAGGCATTAGAACAGATTTACCCAAATATTTGAAATCAAAAAATATTCATCCGCATTCAGGGGTACATAACCTTGTTAGTTCCTGGGTTATTTCAGCAAATTTGTATTTTCCCATTTATCAAGAGGAATCTCTTAAAGGTTTAATGCTTGAGTTTCTAAAACAAAAAATATCATCCGAGATAACAGAAATTTCTGAAGTTACTCTTGAATTTGCTTTTTCTAAAGGAAATGCCCTACATCCAGCCCCTTTATTGGGAGAACAAGATGGGAATAGAGGTTCGGGGCAAACTTCACCAGATGTGGCATTTATTGTCAAAACAAAAACTGGGAAAGGAATTATTCTTACAGAATGCAAATTCACGGAACATAGCTTTTATCGTTGTTCAGCAAGAAGAATCACAGATAAAGGAGTTCGTAAAGCTAATCCAGATTCTAACAGATGTATGCTTGATTCCAGCAGTTGCAATTATGAAAATATTTGTCATCAAACAGTATGGGGTAGAAAGTACTGGAGTTTACTCAAACTATCAAATAAAGGAAAAAGCACTTTACAAAGATGTCCAGCAGCAACAGCAGGTTATCAGTTATTTCGTCAGCAAGCCCTTGCTGAAGGCATTATGCAAAGTGGAGATTATTCTTTGGTGGTTTCATCGGTTGCCTTTGATAATAGAAATGAGGGATTAAAAAGATGTTTAAAACGAACAGGCATAGACGATTTTCAAACTGGCTGGGGAGATATATTTGATGGCAAAGCAAAGTTTAAAACATGGACACATCAGGAATGGGTTCAATTTGTAAGAGATAACCAGACGAATGGAGAATTTACAGATTGGTTAAATTATTTAAAAGAACGATATAACTATTGATAACAGTAACAGTATGAGCTACGAATATTCAGAAGATAATTTAGTGGAAGCAGCAGCCCAACAAGCATTAGAAGATTTGGGTTGGCAGGTAGAATATGCTTGGCATAAAGAAACTTTTGGCGAAGATGGTTTATTGGGTAGAGAAGATAAATCACAAGTCATTCTTAAACGCTATTTGTTAAAAGCCTTAAAGCAGCTTAACCCAAACTTACCAAATGTTGCCTATCAACACGCTATCGACCAAATAAGTGAAAAAGCAGCTGATAAAAAGTTGGTGCAAATCAATAAAGAGAAATACACGCTTTTAACCAAAGGTGTTGATGTAAGTTTTACCAATGACAAAGGCGAACTTGTAAAGAAAAAACTAAAAGTTTTTGATTTTGATAATCCAACCAAAAACCATTTTTTAGCTGTTCGTCAGTTAGAAGTTGTTGGCGATTTATACAACCGCAGACCCGATATTGTTGGTTTTGTAAATGGTATTCCTTTGGTGTTTTTCGAGATTAAAGCCCACCATACCGACTTGCGAAATGCTTATACCGATAATTTAACAGATTATAAGGATACTATTCCACATATTTTTTATTTCAATGCTTTTATCATTTTAAGTAATGGCACAGATGCAAGAGTTGGAACAGTAACAAGTCCTTATAAATTTTTCACAGAATGGAAACGAATAGAAGAAGACGAAGAAGGTATAGTAAGTTTGGATACAATGCTTCGTGGTACTTGCGACAAAACCAGATTAATGGATTTGTTTGAAAATTTCATTCTTTTTGATAATTCTGCAGGAGATATGGCTAAGATACTGGCAAAAAACCACCAGTTTATCGGAGTTAACAAAGTCCTGAATAAAGCAAAAAATATTAAAGAACTAAAAGGCAAACTTGGTGTATTCTGGCATACACAGGGAAGCGGGAAATCATATTCAATGGTTTTTATTGCTCAAAAAATTCACAGAAAATTTGGTGGTAGTTATACTTTTTTAATGGTAACAGACCGTACCGAGTTAGAACGCCAACTTTATGATACATTCACAGGAGTTGGAGCAGTAACCGAGAAAAATGTAAAAGCAAAAAGCAGAGACCATTTGCTGGAGTTGCTCAAAGAAAATCACCGTTATGTATTTTCATTAATTCATAAATTCTCATTCGACAAGAAAAAAGAAAGTGAATATCCACTTATTACGGACAGGAAAAACCTAATTGTAATCTCAGACGAAGCTCACCGAACACAAGCAGGAACATTTGCCCGTAATATGCGTTTTTACGGTATTCCTAATGCTTCATATCTTGGCTTTACAGGCACGCCATTAATCAAAGAAGAATTAGAACTTACAAAGAATATTTTCGGTGAATATGTTTCTGTTTACGATTTTAAACGAGCCATTGATGATTGTGCTACACTTCCTTTACGTTATTTGAACAAAGGAGAGAAATTAGATATTGAAAATCCGCAATTAGATGAAAAAATGGCGGAGCTAATCGAAAATGAAGATTTAGACGAAGACCAACGCAGAAAATTAGAACGAGAATTTAAAAGGGATTATCCTATTCTTACTTCCGAAAAGCGATTAGATGCAATTGCAAAAGATTTGGTTTGGCATTTCAACGAAAGAGGTTATCAGGGAAAAGCAATGTTTGTTGCTATTGATAAACCAACTGCTGTTAGAATGTATGGTTTAATGATGAAATATTGGCCTGATTATGTCGCAGAATTAAAAGAGAGAATAAAAAACGCAGAAGACCAACAAGAAGAATTACAGCTAAAACGAAAATTAGCAAAGGTTGAAGAAACGGAAGTTTGTGTTGTAGTGAGCAGTGAACAAAATGAGGTGGATAAATTCCGTAAAATGAAATTGGAAATTGCTCCGCACCGTAGAAAAATAGTGGAGAGAGATTTAGAAGTAGAATTTAAAGACGAGGATAATCCATTCCGTTTTGTTATAGTTTGTGCTATGTGGATTACAGGTTTTGATGCCCCTTGTGTTTCTACCGTTTATCTTGACAAGCCAATTAAAGGTCATACTTTAATGCAAACCATTGCCCGAGCAAACCGAGTTTACGATGATGAAAAAGAAAACGGTTTGATTGTAGATTATGGAAATGTTTACAAACAATTAGAAAAAGCCTATTTAATTTATGGCGAAGGAGAAAAGGGTGGCTCTGGTGGCGGAGAAGAAGGTGGAAGCCCTGTTGAAAAATTAGCACTACTTGCTGATGAGTTAAAGGAAAGCATTCGAGCAACAAAAGGATATTTAAAAGAATTGGGTTTTAATCTTTCTAATTTGATGAATGCCAAACCAATGGTGAAATTGGCTAAAATTAATGAGGCAACAGATATAGTATCCTTAAACGAAACCACTCGAACCAAATTTGAAATAATGGCAAGAGATGTTTTCAGAAAATACAAAGCACTTTATCCCGAAGATGAAATAAAACCTTTCATTAAACAATTCAATGCTATTGAAGCCATTTATGACGCATTAAACCAAAAAGTAAAAACGGCTGACATTACCGAAATTATGTTGCAGCTTCAAGAAGTTGTAAATGATAGTGTTTTTATTAATGAAATTGCTGAGAAACAACCTGCATATATTGATTTAAGCAATTTAGATTTTGATAAATTAAAAGCTGCATTTGAAAAGATTAAAAGGAAAAACACTGTTGTTTTTGACTTGCAAAAAGCAATTGAAAAGAAGCTGAAACAGATGGTAAAAGAAAACCCTTTGCGTTTAGAATTTTACGAAAAATACAAAGAGATTATTGAGGAATACAATAATGGAAAAGATATAAATGCAACTAAAAAAGCATTTGATGATTTAACGGATTTTCTTGATAATCTTTCAAAAGAAGATAACAGAGCAATGCGTGAGGGACTTGATGAAGAAACACTTGCAATATTTGATTTACTTAAAAAAGTTAACTTAACTGATAAAGAAAGAGACGAAGTAAAGAAGGTATCAAAACAGACTTTGGAAACTTTAAAAGCAGAAAAATTAAAAGTTGAACGTTGGAGAGAAAGCACTCAATTAAAAGCACAAGTTAGAACCGTAATCTCTGACACACTTATGTGGTTACCTCAAGAACCATATTCAGAAAATGAAGTTAATGAAAAAACGGATGTAGTTTATCAACATGTTTTTACAAACTATTATGGTGGTGGGAAAAGTGTTTATGATATTAAAGTTGCATAGAATGAAAAGCCCACGCAAAGCCATACACATTTGCAATTCGCACAAACCAACGC
>CAZOSY010000142.1:0-7257 GCA_964582565.1 uncultured Bacteroidales bacterium
ATGTAACTTTTAAGTGGACTACCAATACTGGGTAAAAAAATCTTTTGTTAAAGATTATTTTTTACTTATTCCAATTATATTTGGTATTTCCAAAAATCCTTCATTATCATCATTTTCATTAAAATCAGTTTCATAACTACCAAATTTTTTAACCTCAATACCATTATGATTTAGATAAAAAGATGCTTCGGGTCCGCCTTCTAAATACATAGCATTATAATAGATTTTCCTAATTTATTTGGATATGAAGAAAAGGAAAAAATAAATAAAATTATGACCTCAAGAAATGTAAATTATGAAGAAGCTGTAGATATTTTATTAGTTGAAAAAAATTATAAGATTATTTATGGTCCAAGACTTCGTACACTTCAAATTCCTCCAATAAATCCAATTATTATCTGGGAATCAAGATATAAGAGATAGTTTAATCTTTTTTATATAATTTAATAATTTGATATAGTTTTTCAAAATCTTTTTCAGCTTCTTCGATATTTCCCACTTTTCTATAACTTATATGTCGATTGTTAAGATATCTCATTTTACATGCATCTAAAAATCCTAAATCCCTTGAAAAACCTTCTTGTCCTATCCATTTATCAATTAAATCTATTGCTTTTGTATAATCTTGTATTGATTTTTCATAATTTTCAAGTTTAATGTGGCACATTGCTCTTTTTCCATAAAGTTCCGGCGATACAGAATTTAATTCTATGGATTTGTTAAAAATTTTTATTGCTTTTTCATAATCTTCTTTAAGATAAAAAATCACTCCTTTTATTTCGTAATTTTCACTTGCTTTTGAATCTAAATTTATTGCTTTATTAGATTCTCTAATGGATTTATCAAATTCATTTAATCTATAAAAATATCCTGCTCTTTGGAAATAAGGTATTGAAAGAAGCTGTTTTTCATTTAAATTTCTTAAATAATTATTTTTTTCTAAAGATTTATTTGTTAATCTATATATTCTTTTAAAATATTCATCTGAATATTTCTCTCCTTGAATTTCTCCTTTTGTTACTTGTATATTTATATCTCCTTTATTTATTGGATTGTCTGGATTTATTGGGTCATGATTATCTTTATTTAGATCATATCTTATAATCATATGTCCTCGAGGTTTACTTGGCATATCTGATGCATAAAAAGGAATATTATTTTCTTTACCTATTGCTAAAAAACAAAGGGATATTCTATAACAAAAATCTTTTCTTTTAGAAATATCTGGAAGTTCTTTATTTATATTTTCATGAATTTTTTTAGTTATTTTTTTTATTTCTTCTTTTGTATAACTTTCTTTCTTTGGAATATATTTTTTTGAATTATCTATTAATTTGTCCAATGTTTTAAGACTTGGATAACTACTTTTTACACTATCTTCAATTTGAAGGATTTTATGAATAATTGTATTATATTTTGGGTGGTAATTTTCCTGAGCATTTAAATTATTTAATGAAATAAAACCTAAAAATGCTAGTGTTGCAAGTTTATTTAAAATTGTTTTCTTTCCCATAATAATTACTATTAAGTAACATTTATAAAGATTTTTGTTTATCGTCGGTGTTTGTAACTTTTAACTACTGGTAACAAGTACTATTTGAAAAAGGTTTAAAAATTTGAATTTGCTCCTAATTATTGGTATTGTATTGTGTATTCTAATTAAGATAGAAGAATAATGAATTTAGAAGATTATCTTTAAATAAATTAATTTATTCTTTTTTGGATTTATATGAATCTGTAGAAAATAATTCTTTTAATTTGTTTAACTTAAAGAAATCTTCTTTGCTTTCTTTAACATTTCCATTTTCATAAAAAGCGATTGATCTGCCAAGAAGATAATCAGTTTCTGAATTTATGAATTCATGAAGACTATTAAATTCTTCATAATTAGGATTAGTATATGGGCTTTCATAATGTACTTCATTTCTTATATTTTCTTCTATTAAATTTATTGCTGTTGTATAATTTTGTAATGATTCTTTATAATTTTTTAAATTACGTAGGCAATATGCTTTTCTATAATATAAATCAGGTTTAGAATCTAATTTCAATGCTTTATCAAAATTCATAATTGCTTGTTTGTAATCTTTATTAGGGTTCTTTTTTTGGCTTAAAATCAGTCCCTTTATTTTATATGCAGGAAGAGAATTTGTATCTAATTGAATTGCTTTGTCACAATTTTTAATTGCTTTATCCCATTCTTTTATTCCATAAAAATCTCTTGCTATTTGCCAGTAAGTTATTGCAAGAAGTTCTTTTTCATTTAAAATTGATAGATTAATTTTTTCTTCTAAAGATTTTTTAGATACATGATACTGTTTAATATAATAACTATCTGAATATTTTTCTCCATCTTCAATTTCTCCTGCTGTTGTTGATATATTTATATCCCCCTTATTTATTTTATCATTTGGATTTAAAGGATTGTGTCCATCTCTATTTTTATCATATATTATATATGTGTGCCCATTAATATTTCCAAGAACTGTTGTTATATAAAATGGGATATTATTTGCTTCTCCTATTGCTAAAAGAATAAGAGAGGATTTATGACAAATTTCTATTTCATTTTTTATTTCTGGTACTTCATTTATCATATCAGAATAAAATTTTTGTGATATTTTTTTTATTTCTTCTTTAGTATAATTCTCTTTCTTTGGAATATATTTTTTTGAATTGTCTATTAATTTATCTAATGTTTTAAGACTTGGGTAACTACTTTTTACACTATCTTCAATTTGAAGGACTTTATGAACAATTGTATGGTATTTTGGGTGGTAATTTTCCTGAGCATTTAAATTATTTAATGAAATAAAACCTAAAAATGCTAGTGTTGCAAGTTTATTTAAAATTGTTTTCTTTCCCATAATAATTACTATGAAATGACATTTATAAATATTGTTATTATGTAACTTTTAAGTGGACTACCAATACCGGGTAAAAAAATCTTTTGTTAAAGATTATTTTTTACTTATTCCAATTATATTAGGTATTTCCAAAAATCCCTCATTATCATCATTTTCATTAAAATCAGTTTCATAACTACCAAATTTTTTAACCTCAATACCATTATGATTTAGATAAAAAGATGCTTCGGGTCCGCCTTCCAAATACATAGCATTATATATAGATATTGGTAATTTAAGAAGTATATTATTAAAATCATGGACCGAATAAGGAGAACGGGTAAAAATGAACAGGCAATTTCCTTGTTTATCAATACCAATAGCCACCATACTATATTTTTTGTTTTGCTGACTCCATCTGTTTTTTTGATTGCAGTCAATCATTCTAAAACATTGAGTAAATGAGTTATATTTATTTTTTAATTTATCCCAATTTTGATGTTCCATGTCTATGATTTGAATTTCAGGAACTGTTGTATCTTTTCTGTTAAACGTTGTTATTGTATTATATCTTTTATTCAATTTTTCATTATTAATAAAATTATAATTTTTCATAAAACCTGTATTAGTTTTATAATCCTGTTGATACATACCTGCATTTATAACAGCTATCAAACCTTTATTTATTGCCCATTTTGGTGCAGTTTTGTTCCTTTCACCTTTTTCTTTTGAACTGATTAGCTTAAAATCATAATATTTAGGATTTATTTTAAGTATTGTAATTTTCGAATCCCCAATTTTTGATTTTAAAGAAGATGATATACTGGTAAGATATAATCCTGTATCTATTTTTTTCCAGTTTATTTTTTGAGCTTTGGCTAATCCTGTTGACAAACTTAATATAAACAGAATTAAAAAAATTGATATTTTATTCATTTTTCCTTACTTAATTTATTTAATATACTAATATTTATACAAAAATACACAAAATTTGTAAATATAATTCGTAAATAATTATCAACTGGCTAAAATTCGTCAAAAGCAGAATGGAATAATGCAGGCACAGGACAGAATTGGAGAATGCAGAGATGAATAATAAAGAATATGTAGAGACGAGGCGCGCCTCGTCTCTACTGACAATTCCAACATTACCTCACAACAGAAATTTTATTTCTCATTATTCCATCTTCTTTTGTTTGTGTGTCCGGGTAGAAATACTCTTGGCAGGTTTTTGCTGTAAGAGAGCATAAGTAACCTGCCAATATGTTACTACGAAGCATCAGGATTTTTTCTTTCCTTTTAATTCTTTTGTTTTTTTTTCAGGCAAATAATTTTCCGGTGTTACAACCTTTTCACCAGACCTTTCCTCCAATTCATTTCTTGCTATTCCTGCGACATTTCCACCTTCAATTGCTGCTTCTTTATTTTCTTTAAATCCTTTTACATTTTTAGCTTTCGCAATTTTTGTCGTTGAGGCTTCTTCAAGCATTGAAAAAATCAATTCAAGGTCAGTCATATGGTCACGAAGATTTTCTCTTTTCAATCCTTTTACCTGTTTGTATTGCGAAGGAGTTAATCCAAATGTAGCTTTGGATATTTCTGATGTTAATATTGCATACTCAATTTGTTCTCTTACTCCCCGTTTTTTCCATTCATCTGTTAACTCATCACGAATGGCAATACTTCTTACCCGTTTTTCTATCCAATTGTCAGAGTAACCTTTTGCTTTGTAAATCTCTCTTGCTCGTTTTGATGCTAATTCAGGATTTTCAATTTCTTCTAATCTTTCATAACCTACTTTTGCAAGCCATCTTTTAAATGGTTCTGCATTTGGTGATGGTATTGATTGGATAATTCTTAAAAGTTGCTCTGTATCTGCTACATCAGTCATTCTCATTTTGCCGTCAACAGCAAGCATCTTTAAACCGTGACAATCTGTCACGGTTTGATTTCTTTCTTTTTTTAATCTTTCTTTTAATTTTCGCCAATAGGCCTGTGGATTAACACTTTCGGTTAATATAGCTACAACATCAACTATTGCAAAATACCATTTATCTTCCTTTTCATTCCAATATGTTCTAACCTGCTTTGTTTGAAAAAGTTTAATATTTGTCATTAATATAATTTTATGTAAAAATAATATCAACAAAGATAAAAAGAAAGTCAGGAATAAAACATTTTGGTTGTAAAATATTAAACCCAAATTGAGCGATTTAAAATTTAACCTGCCTCACAAATAATGTTTTTTTGATATTGTAGAGACGTTCATGCAATGTCTCTACAAACCAGTTATTTCGTTTCTACAAAATTTATTTTATCTATACATTTACATTCACACAAATACCAATAAGAAAAAGCTTTTCCAAAGTTTTAAAACTTTGGAAAAGCTGACAATTAAGGCCAAAAAATAAAGGGAGTAATAAAGTTTTTAGGTTTTTAATGATAAGTTTTATTTATAACCCTTCACTGGATAAACTTTAATTTCATCAGCATTTACACACTTATATTTGTTTCCTTTTCCACAAAGAAAATAACGATTAAATTTTACACCTGCTTCAACATTAAGTGGAGTCATAGGTTCATCATATTTATCTATTAAAAACAAAATTTCTTTTTTTTGAACTCCATTATTAGAAAATATTTTAAAACTTTCTTTTGGATTATTTTTCATTATAAGACCAGCAATACGTAAAGTGTCTTTTTTCCTATCAAAATCAAGATGGTACTCGGGGTCATAAATACACCCTTTAATCTGACCTTTTATATGTTCTTTAATATATATTTTTTTATCTTTTGGATTTTCTTGTTTTTGAGAATAAACACTGTTGCAAATGTTAAAAAACAAAGGTAATAATAGTAAAGTTTTTAGGTTTTTCATGATAATAAGTTTTTATTCCTTAGGATTTGCTATATAAGTTTTAACTTCTGGTGCATTTAGATTATTGTATTTATCAATTTCCCTACATTTTGCTTTATAGACTTTAATATCACTTGCATTAATACATTTAGTATCTTTTATTATCCCACAAAGAAAATAGCGATTAAATTTCACCCCTGCTTCAATGCAATTAGGAGTTAAAGGGTCATCATATTTTTTTATTAAAGATAAAATATCTGCTTTGGAAACTTCATTAGAAGCAGCCACACTAAAAAGTGGTTCTGGCCTATTTACAAGAGTAAAACCCAAAGAAAATGCACTGTCTATGTTTTCATTACAAGTATTATAAGATGGAACAGAACGACAATTTCTAATCTGTCCTTTTATATGCTCTTTAATGTATTCAACATTTTTATAAGTTTTTAATTCCTGAGCTTGGGAATGAATTCCACTACCAATACAAAGACCAAAAAGTAAAGGGAATAATAAAGTTTTTAGGTTTTTCATGATAAACAGAAATTATTTTTATTTATAACCTTTTACTTTATAAACCTCAATTTCATCAGCATTTACACATTTAACATTTTTATTTTTTCCACAAAGAAAATAACGATTAAATTTCACCCCTGCTTCAACATTAAGTGGAGACATAGGTTCATCATATTTATCTATTTGAAACAAAATTTCTTTTTTTTGAACTCCATTATTAGAAGATATTTTAAAACATTCTTCAGGCTTATTCTTTATGACAAAACTCGCAACACGTAAAGTGTCTTTTTTCCTATCAAAATCAAAATGGTAATCGGGGTCATAAATACACCCTTTAACTTGACCTTTTATATGTTTTTTAATATATATTCTTTTATCTTTAGGATTTTCTTGTTTTTGAGAATAAACACTATTGCAGATGTTAAAAAACAAAGGTAACAATAGTAAAGTTTTTAGATTTTTCATGATAATAAGTTTTTATTCCTTAGGATTTGCTATATAAGTTTTAACTTCTGGTGCATTTAGATTATTGTATTTATCAATTTCCCTACATTTTGCTTTATAGACTTTAATATCACTTGCATTAATACATTTAGTATCTTTTATTATCCCACAAAGAAAATAGCGATTAAATTTCACCCCTGCTTCAATGCAATTAGGAGTTAAAGGGTCATCATATTTTTTTATTAAAGATAAAATATCTGCTTTGGAAACTTCATTAGAAGCAGCCACATCAAAAAACCTTTCTGTTCTATTTACAAGGCTAAAATCCACAAAAAATGCACTGTCTATGTTTTCATCACAAGTATTATAAGGTGGAGCAGAACGACAATTTCTAATCTGCCCTTTTATATGCTCTTTAATATATTCAACATTTTTATAAGTTTTTAATTCCTGAGCTTGAGAATGAATCCCATTACAAATACTGAAACTAAATAATAAAGGGAGTAATAAAGTTTTTAGGTTTTTCATGATAAACAGAAATTATTTTTATTTATAACCCTTCACTGGATAAACTTTAATTTCATCAGCATTTACACATTT
>CAZOSY010000143.1:0-7243 GCA_964582565.1 uncultured Bacteroidales bacterium
TTTTGCCTTATACCATTCAATTGTTCACTGTTTACTTGAGTTGCTTATAACGGTTGTGGTATGTTTTAGTTGCCGATTTCGGAGCTATTATCTTTCAAGTTACGATGAACTTGATGCGAGCTATATCCTTTAAATTTACTACTATTTCGGCAATTAAACATACCACGTGTTAGCGTTTCGTTGATTTCATTATTCATATTCAACAACAAAATCCCACATATACTCTAATTCAGGCGGACACTCCTCTTCTACACGGTCAACACCACAATCCCATTGAAGGTTACCGTTTTCGTCTATCAAATAATTCGTACATGGTGTGGTAACTCCTGCAAATAATCTCCAAGCAATATTCGTTTTTTCATCAGCTTCAATATTAAATCCTCCAATTTTTTCGCCGGCAGAAGCTACCTCAAATACATCATTGTCGTTTAAAAAATGATTCCCACCCGGACCAAAGTAGTTTGTCCTTGCCCATGTTGTATCAGTTGGGTCGCAAGGAGCTGTCCAACCGCCCATTGATTCTAATAATTCATATTTAACTGATGGGTCTGAAATAAGCTGTACATGCCTATAAAATATATTTCTAAAAGTAATCTTTATACTTTTGTAGTTTCCAATAGGAATCTTTTTGGCAGGAAAAGAATAATCCTCAAATAATTTTGAGTCTTGATTAGTAACATCGGTAAGTCTAATCCATTCCAAGTTATCAGTTCCGCCTGCTTTAACCTCTCCTTGAGACACCCATACGTCACCAATAGTCAAATTCAAACTGATTAAATATGTTGCAGTTGTATCACCAGTCAATGCAGGATTTGATAATACAGATTTTGTGGCTGATACACTTTTTAAATTTGAAGCTACTGGATTAATACATTTAAATTCAATCAATCCATTTGTAGACAAACCATTGTCTGTATCGTCATCTTTTTTACAATTTGAAAAAAGTAATCCAAAGCACAATATTGTGCTAATAATTGTCATTGTTTTCATTTTTAGTCCTCCTTTTTTAAATTATTACTTTGTTTTTTTTCCTACTCATAAGGCTTTTCGGTTACGCCCCGTTTTTTAAAGTGGTTTCTGGTCTCCACTTTTTTTGTTTTTTGTCACAATGGGTGATTAGCCCTTTTTGATCGTCTGTCGTTTTTTTTTCAATGAACGCTAACGGTTGGCGGTATGGTTAGTTGCCGATTGCGAGGTAGTTTCCTGTCAAGTTGCGACACAGTCGAAACGAGCTACAAACCTTGAATTTACTACTGTCTCGGCTATTATTTTTATACATTGTTAGCGTTTCGTTGTTGTTATTCAAATATAAAATCTACCATTGTTTCTATTCCGTCAGGTAGTGTAGGCATTTCATAAGTATCTCCGTCACTCCAATCACCATTATCATCGTTATCATTCCAAACTATCTTGTCAAAATTCATCCGTATCGTTAAGCTATGTTCCGTTTCTGGAAGTATTGTAAAACTGGTGCCTATTTTTTCATCATTTGGGACTTTTTGCAATAAGCCAATTGAATCACGAATATATAAACCTTCTGTTCCGAATACATTGTATATTTTATCGCCACTTTCCCCACCATTTGAAGCGGGAATTTCGATGGTATTATTTCCGTCACTCAGCACCCAAAAGAAGTCGTTGCCCTGCAAAAGAGCAAATCCTTTATAATTACCAGCTGGCAATTCAAACTGAAAATCTCTTTCACTGTCAAGTTTCATGTCATTTGAGGTATAAACGGTTACCCAATTAATGTCCGAATCTGACATTCCTTCTTGTATCTCATCAGTTGTGAATTTAAGTTCGTACTTGAAAGCCCTTACATCTATTAAGTCCCATGAATAAGTGCTTTTAGAATTATTAACAGTTGATTTTTTTTGACTGAATGTATTCCATGTTCTTTGTTTAACATTTAATATACCACTTTCATTTTTATCGTCATCGGGTATATTGTCGTCTTTATCCTTTTTACAACCAACAATAAAGATTAATACTGCAAATAATACGTAAAAGATTATTTTTGTTTTCATTGTTTTGTCCTCCTATTTTTTAAAAATTATTAATTTATTTGTTTTATCAATGAACGCTAATGGTTGCAGAGAATAAATTACTACACACCTAATTTACTTTCCCTGCAATACCGTAACTAACCATTCCAATATCTCCCCATGTATAAAATAACAACGCTTCACCAGGTAGCACAATGAAGGAAGTATAGAATAAATCCCCTTCAAAAAGACTTTCACCAATATATGTATTGTTAATTGTTGTTGACCTGTGAAAATTGGTCATTGTACCATTTTCTTCTGATGCATAAGGGTTATTATAATATTTAGAATAAACGTTACAGTTTGTGCCTGAAGCAGGTAAGTCAAAGGCTCCTACTCCTAAATATCCTTCGGGGGTAACATCAATGTACTTGTAAGAACCTGCAATGGATGCCTGTGAAATTGGAGCTGAAGGATACTTTATTCCAGCAGTAAAGCCCATTCCAGGTCCGTTGTCTATCAACATATATTTTCCCGGGTAAACTGTACCAATATTACTTACACTACTTTCGGTAAAGATGATTCTTGAAGGATCGGTGGTGGACACAGCCCAAGTACCTGTGCCGGCTCCTGCAAAATGCTGTGCTTCATCAAAACCATCATCATCAGGACCAAACTGCCATGTAAAAGTCCCATTTGCAAACATTTCATATCCTCCCCATTGGAAATCGCTTAAATCATGATATATGACCCAAATATATTTTCCTACAAAGTCATTGGTAGAATATTGAGTGGATAAATCAGTATCGGCTGTAATACCAAAACATAAAGAATTTTGATGATTTCCTGATGGCATTGACGTAGCAAACATTTTATTTTGTAACTCTATACCATAAAAGAAATTACCTCCTGCAGTAATTTCGTAAACCCCGTTCAGGTTTACATTTGTTGAAAAAACAAATGTTCCGCTGTCAGAAACACCGGTGGTTTCGTTGAAGTATCTGAATTTTTTATTGACATTGTCAATGTCGTAATTGATAATATCACCATAGCTGCCTGCAACAAGATATTTCTTATAACTTAAATTCACAGGAGGGTTATCGGCAGGAGGGTTATCATCCTTTTCGTCTTTCTTACAAGCACTTGTGAGCATTAAACACACTCCCATTATTACAAATGGGTAAATCAAAAAATTTGTTTTCTTTTTCATGTTGTTAAAATTTAAAAGTTTAATATTCATTTTAATTAATTTAATTTTATTTTTTTCCTACTCATAAGGCTTTTCGGTGTCGCCCCGTTTTTTTGAGTGGTTTCTGGTCTCCACTTTTTTAATTTTTTTGTCATAATGGGTGGTCAGCCCTAATTTTGACCGTGTTGTTGTTTTTTTCCAATGAACGCTAACGGTTTGCAGCTAAAAGAAGTGGCGGTTTTGAAACACGAAACTGTCTGTACGCACTAAGCTTTATTAGTTGCACAAATGTTTGTATTCGCACTTCCCCCGCCATTTTTTTTAGGTGCTGTTATGCGTTCGGGCTTTTTCGTTCGTTACTTGATTGTCTGTATATGATTGGCTTTTCATTGGAGTAACTTGTTTAAATTGTTTTCCATCACTCTAAATAATTTGTCATCTAAATCTTTTGCATTAAAATCATTCATTGTCCAAAAAGGAATTTCCATTGCAGTAATATTTACTTTGTCAGCTCCGTCAAAACCAGAGATGATTTCAAAACTGTCTGCTGTGTTTATGGTGTCTGATAAATTTGGATAAACTAAAATTATGTCGGTGCAACCTCTCTTAAATGCGTAACTCACCATTTGATAAAGGTCAGATTGTGCAACGCCTTTCTTCGGGTCTGTTTTAAAACTGTCTGGGCGAATTTTATACTTCGTGTCAATAATTACTTTCCGTTTTGCTCCGTGTCTTGCAGTAAGAAAAATGTCATGCTGCATATTAAAAACTTTAGGATTGTTAGATAAATATTCGTCTGACTTTTGATATTCTACATTCCAGTCCAATGAGAATTTGTTTTCTAAAAAACCTGCAAGGAAATCTTCAAAAATATATTCCATTGGGAAAAGCAAACACCATTGCGAAAGGTCGTAAGTGTTACTTGAATAAAGTTGTTGGCTAAGAATTAGTTTGCAACTGTCAAGTAGAACTGAATAATCTACAAAGAAAGTATTGAGTGAAATTTTATCAAGGTCGTGAAGTGTGCAATGCAAGTCCTCAACTTCGTCTAATATGAAAACAACATCTTGAAGCATTCGTAAATTTTCTGAAAACTTTGTTTGCTTCATCAACAACCTTGAACAATATTTAATTACTCTGTTTACTTTATTGTCAAACAAAAATGGTTCATAGTCGCATTCTATGTCTTGAAAATTTCCATGCGATAAACTTCCACTGATATATCTCTTAAAATTTATAGAACCTCTCGGAGTAATTAATGCCTCCTCAACTTCTTGATACATTGTCAGAGGTTGTTTGGAAACGGTTTCTAAAAACTGATTGGCAATTAAGTTTATTATCAGTTCTGGAAATTCATCAATGTCAATGGTGTCAAGTGATGCTTGATTAAAAGGGAAGTTCCATTTTCGGCAATAGCTAAACCAGTAAAAAATGTGGCGAAGCATCAACATCTTTTCACTCTCGGAAGGATTTACAAAATGTTGCCGAAATACTTTCGGATAAATCTCAATTACTTCTTCTCCGTTTTGAATGAAGCCAACAAAATTGTTTGCTTTTATTTGGTTGTCGTCAAACTGTAAGAATGGTTGATAGTGATTGTCGGTTTCATCTTCTGTTAATTCTGAATTCGTGTCAACAAATAAGCGTTGCTTCCAAATGTCTTTCAACATTTGGTGTAAAGCATTTTTGTTTTTAATGCTCTCCCAATTTCCGTATTCAAAAAGTGAAGTCATTTTATCTCGGAGTAATATCCCAAATGAAATTTGTCGTGTCGTAAGTTACACTCCAAGTGGTGTCCGCAAATATTTTTGAAACAATATCTGTCTTGCCTGAAAAATATTCCATCAAAAGAGGAACAACTTTATTTTGCAAAACTGTTTGTATCGTTTGTCCCTTCATGAAGTAAGCATGTCCAATCAGATAGTCGGCAGATTTTTTTTCTTTGAAAACTGCCTCATTGATTTTTTTAAGAAGTGTAGCTTCATCATCCTTTAAGTCTTCGTATTCGGGATAATAACCAATGAACTCAAATCTTCTTCTCAAAGCAATATCAATTAAAGCAATTGACTTGTCCGCTGTATTCATAGTGCCAATGATGTAAAGATTTGGCGGAACGCCAAATTCTTTTTCTCCATTAGGCAGGGTAATTTTTATTTCGTTGTCTGCTCCTAATCTTTTATCATCTTCAAGTAGCGTAATCAATTCGCCAAAAACTTTAGAAATATTTGCACGATTGATTTCATCAATTATTAAAACATAATTTTTAGGAATTATTTTATCTCGCAGGTAGTCAGCGATTGGCTTGAAATACGTTTTTTGCCAAATAGGTTGGTTAGTATAATTATAATTCAAATCTTCTTTAAAAATTTTTTCAATAATTTCTTTATTTATTCGGTTAGTAATTGCTTCACCACTGCTTTTTGGAATGATTTCAAAATTATTACTTTTATTGTTCCAAGTAACCAAAAAATGACCATTATTTGAAATATAATCAAAACGTAATTCTTTAATAATTCCTTTTTTTAAAGGATCAAAAGTCTGGTTAAAAGCATCTTCAAAAGTTTTTATTACTGGTTTAGTGCTGTTAGAATTTTCTTTGTTTTCACCTGCTGAAAGCCAATTTTGTTTTGCCCTTTCTGCCAACTGTTTGAAAATTCCTTCTCGCTTGTCAAAACGCAAAGTGCCTGAAGTAACATCAGGAGAAATGCCAACAACAAAATCTTCATAGGAATAATTTTGGTGAAAAGTTAGAAACTCAATTTGTCCTTGCTTACGCAATTCATCAAATTGTTTTTTGTTTTCGGTGTGATTCAATACCGATTTACCAGTTGCAATTTCAACTGCTTTATCAATGCTGTTGTATGTCTTGCCTGTTCCTGGTGGTCCATAAAGAATTATATTTTTTGCTTGCATGTCTGCTTTGTTTATTGATTGCGTTGAAATATTAATCAGGTCATAAATTGTTCTGTATTCTTTTTTAGTTGCTGAAAAGTTTGTTCCCTGATTGCCAACTTTTAAATTTTCTAAACCTTTTGTTCCTTTTATTTTGCTCCAAAGCAAAGGACTGTCAATTAAGTTGTGAGTGATTTTAATTCCAGCTTTCAGAGGATTTTTATCCTCTGTTTTCCAAAGGTGGGAATCTTTTGATTGAGAAATTATTTTTGGCTCACTTGTAATTTCAGCAAGTGCATAGCAACCCGACTTCTTTCCTGAAATCCACAAGATAACTTTGTCGCCAGCTTTTATTTTATCCTTGTGTGCTGAAACTGTCCATTCTTCAAGTAGGTTTTCTCTTATCGCTGTTTCAAAGTCAAAATCATTTGGGTTGCCTTGAAAAATCCAGTAGTTAGAATTCCTACTGTTCCATAAGTCCATTACTTTTTGTTTCACTTTGGAATCTTGAACTTTTCTTATCCCCGCTTGAAGTTGATAAGTAAATCTTTCAGTTTCTTCCAACTCATACCATTCAACATTTGAAATATTTATCCAATCTTCAAATGGAATACTTAGTTCTTCAAAAGGTTCTTGAAATTTTTGACTGTCTGTTATCAATTGCGGTGATTGAAGAATTTTAGCAATTGACATTGCATTAAAACCCTCTGTAATAAGAATTAAATCTCCAACAGAATATTTTTTGTCTTCAACTCCAACTACAATTTCATTCTCTTTAATTAGGTTATAGAAACTTGGGTTTCCCTTATCCCAATTGCAACCTAACTTCCAAATGTTTCCTGTGATTGGTTGCTCATTTGTCAATGAATCGGATTTGCTTTTAATCTCAAAACCTAAGGCAATTAAATATTTGTTCGTTGGTTCTCCGCCACTTCGTTCCCAAATATGTTCTCCATTCATTAGTTCATGAGCATATCGCATCACTTCTTTAGGAGGGTAGGATATTCCATTAATAACTACATCAAACCTTGTCGAGGGTTCAAGTGAAATATTCTCGCTGTCAATTTTCTTGACTGCTTCAAGAATATGTTGTTTGGTTATTTTGTCTGGTTCAAATGCCATTTTAATTCTTGTCGTTTATTATTCTGTTGGTGTCGTTTTAGCCTGACGCATAACG
>CAZOSY010000144.1:0-7156 GCA_964582565.1 uncultured Bacteroidales bacterium
TTTACATTATCATTTTCTGTAATTTTGCAATATGTTTGAAAAAAGAAATAAACGGACAGAAATTAGCTCTCTCGGAGAGTTTGGTTTAATAAATCATATTACCAAAAATATAAAACTAAAAAACAAAAGCTCTGTCAAAGGTGTTGGAGACGATGCTGCTGTAATTGATTATAAAAATAAAAAAACCATTGTTACAACCGACTTATTAACTGAAGGAATTCATTTTGACCTTACTTATGTGCCTTTAAAACATCTTGGATATAAAGCCGCTGTTGTAAATTTTTCAGATATTGCAGCAATGAATGCTGTGCCAAAACAAATTATCATTGCAATTGCTGTCTCAAACAGGTTCTCAGTCCAAGATATAAAAAAAATATATTCAGGAATATTACTTGCCTGTAAAAATTATAATGTTGATTTGATAGGAGGAGATACAAGTTCAAGTTTATCAGGACTTTTTATAAGCGGGACTGCTATTGGTGAAGCCAGTGAAAAAGAAATAACATATAGAAATACAGCCAAAAATCATGATTTGATTTGTGTTACAGGCGATTTAGGCGGTGCCTATATGGGATTACAAGTGCTAAGAAGAGAAAAACATGTATTTAAGGCAAGTCCAGATATGCAACCGGATTTAGAAAATTATAAATATATTTTACAAAGACAGTTAAAACCGGAACCAAGGACAGATATTTATAAAATCTTAAAAAATATAAATGTCCAACCCAATTCTATGATTGACATTTCCGACGGACTGGCTTCTGAAATACTTCATATCTGCACTCAGTCTAATGTTGGATGTAATTTATATGAAGATAATATCCCTATCAACGCTATGACATATAAAGTAGCAATGAACTTTAATATTGACCCTACTGTATGCGCACTTAGCGGTGGCGAAGATTATGAACTGTTATTCACTATTGCTCAATCTGATTTTGAAAAAATTAAAGATATTCCTGATATATCAGTTATTGGCAATATTATTGATAAAAATTCCGGTTATAATCTGATTGCAAAAGACGGCTCTCACCATAATTTAACAGCTCAGGCATGGGATTCTTTCTTAAAAAAACAAATCTGACTTTGCCCCTACTCAATGTTTGTCTGTAATATCGCTATTTTTTTATTTCAGTTGTAACGGATTTTAAGTAAGTAAATATTTGTATAACAGAGCTTTAATACTCTATTTTTTTAAATTAATTGCTACATTTTGCAATAAAAAAGGATTATCTTCCCGTTCTATGCCGTTTTACTATAATAAACAATAAATGTAAGCCCTGAATCGGTCAGGCGCCCGACTGAAGGGCATTATATATTAACACAGGGTGTAGCCCTGTGAATATAAATAAAATACATACTAAGCACTGAAAGTGCGTAATCTCAATCCCATAAGTATCTTTCATCATACTCTATGTTATACGAAACCGCTATCAAAATGATGAATATCATTTTTGATAGTTTGGTTGAGTTAATGCCGAACGATTGAAACTTGCGAAAATTTATTTTCGCTTAGTTGAAAGCGGTTCGGTATTAGACACTAATATACTTTTATATTATAATATTCAGAACCCTCGCAACTTCCATATTCTTTTTGACTTTTTTTAAAAATATTCGTATCTTTGAAAATTTTATAGTGATTTTTTTTCAATTAGACAAAAAAATATTATTAAATATAACATATCTCAAAAATATTGTTGTATTTTTAAAATTTTCTTTTTCAATAATAACAAGGACTAACAAAAATATTTCAAAAATATTTTTTTTATAAAATAAAATAGTTGATAAAAAATTTGGAATTTATATCTTTTATTTATATCTTTGTCGCAACTTTTGAAATATTTAATATGTCAAAATTTTTATTATGACTTTATTTTCAAAAATATTTACTTTTTATTATTACTTTTCTCTCAAAATACCAATGGTTGCAGAGAGACCCCAGTGAAATATTCCGCTTCGCGGAATTTCACGGGGCAGGGAGAGAGAGAGACTAATCACCCGCCTTAAAATACATTTCTTTAAAATTTATAATCTTTAACATTAAATTTAAAATTATTTTATTTGTTAACTTAAAAAAAGGAGAAAAAAATTATGAAAAAATTTATTATTAATACTAACAACTTTGTTTATAACTAATTTAAGTTATGGACAAATAATTTCAGAATTGGATTCTGGAAATAAACAGGAAGTGTTATCAGATACTATTATTTTACCGAATAAAAATCCTAATAATCCGTCACGAAATGCGACAAGATTTACATGTTGTCAGGATGACGATACACAGATTAATAGTGTTGATGACCCTGGTTATATATCTTTTGATGTTAATGGTAGCGAAAAAATGGTTATTAAAAATAATGGAGATGTAGGGATTGGAGCAACAAGCCCTACAGCAACACTTGACATAAGAGGTGCTCACTATGTTGTTACACCAACTACTACACAAACGCAAATAACAGGAGGTTATATGACACTATCAAAAACTTCATATCCATTTATTGATTTTTCTGCATCTCCATATACATATTATTATGATGCAAGAATAATACTACAAAATAATGACTTATTATATTTCGCCGGTAAAACTGGCTTGGAGTTTTCTTTTAATAATAATGTAGGAATAGGAACAATGAACCCTGCTACACGTTTAGATGTTAGAGTAAGTAATAATGATGCGAATGTTGACCTTGTTACTTTTGCTCGTACAACAGCTAGCCCTGCTGATGATGATAGCTATAATATAAATTTTAAACATGAAAATGATAATGATGAGCAAGTGAATTTTGCACAAATGAAATTAATTGCCTCAGATGTTTCTGATGGACATGAAGGTGGAGCATTGGCTTTTTATACTGCAGATAATATGGATGGTTTATTGGATGAAGCTTTAAGAATTAAAGAAAACGGTTTTGTAGGAATAGGAACAACAAATCCTTCTGCAGAATTAGAGGTTAAAACACAATGTAAAATTGGAAAAGAACTTGGTGTTGGTGCCGATCCGGGAACTGATGGTTATGAATTATATGTTAATGGTGATGCATGGGCTACACAAGGTTGGCACGAGCCATCAGATATACGGTTTAAAAAGAATATTAAAATCATAAATAATGCTTTGGATAAAGTATTGTCTTTAAGGGGAACAACTTTTGAATTTAGAACAGATGAATTTGAAAATCTAAATTTTCCTAAAGGTAAAAAATATGGTTTTATTGCACAAGAATTAAAAGAGGTGCTTCCTGAAGTTGTTAATAAAGGTAGTGACGGATATTATGCAATAAATTACAGTGGAATAATTCCTGTTTTAGCACAAGCAATTAAAGAACAACAAAAAATAATTAAAGAACAAAGTAAAAAAATTAGTAATTTTGAAGTAGAATTAAATCAAATAAAAGCAATGTTAAATAATTCAACTTCTAATAAAAACCCTAACCCGCTGGGGCTTAAGTAACGGGATTTTTTTATTAAATAAATTTAAAGAAAGGAACAAATTATGAAAAAATTATTATTATTAACCGGTCTTGTAATTTTTACAAGTTTTTTAACATTAAGAGCTCAAATAGCTCAAAACATTGACCTTTATTGCACAGGCAATGATACAACAGGTGGTCAAACAGTTAATCCAACTTTTTACAAAATAGATGCGTTTTCTGCAACAGCAATTGCTGTTAATTCTTTACAAAACGAGGTCTATGGAATACAATCAGGTTCTTCAACTTTTGACCATAGCAACCATCATTATATTTTTTCTGGCAATGATACTTCTCATCTAAATAGAGTTTATACTCTTGACACTCTCGGAAATATTATATCCAATCCTGTACCACAAGAAGAATATATTGTATCTAACTTACAATACGATTTAAAAAATCAGGTTTTTTATTCTACAATTCGTGATACATCAGTAAATATAACATATTTTGGAACAGTGAATCCCAGTAATGGAAGCACTAATCTAATGAATATTATAAGCGATGAAATTTATGGAATATCATTAGGTAATACAACTCTTAATTCAAATACCGGGAAATATATCCTTTATGGATCAGGTCCTGGCGGTGCTGATGATAGAAGATTATTTATTATAAATGCACAAAATGGAACAATAGAAAGTAATATTTTAGCAAATAACTGTTATCTTGGTTCATTGCAATATGATAATCAAAGAAATAAATTATATGGATTTTACAGGGATACTTCAGATCTTTTTTTGTCATACTTTGCTGAAATAGATACTTTAGATGCTAGTGTAACAATTTTAAATTGCATAAATGATGAAGTTTCTGCTGTACTTTGCGGTTCATCTGTTTATGACCAGACTACTGGATATTTCATTTTTAAAGGCAAAGATACATCGCTAGTTGATAAACTTTTTGTTATAAACTCAGAAACCGGGCAAATTATATCAGATTCACCAATTTTTGGTACAATAGGATTTGGTATTGAATGTGACAATACTAATTTTGCCAAAAGCTTTTACAATACTTCTTCTATTACAGAAGAAAAAGCAACTCTATATAATTTAACCATTTACCCAAATCCAAGCAAAGGAACATTCCGGCTTAATTTTTATGTTGAAAAACCTGAAAATATTATTATACAAGTCATAAATGATTTAGGTCAGAATGTTTATAAACAAGAACATAAAAAATTTAAAGGGAATTATTCAAGGGAAATTGATATAAGTTCGCTAAAAAACGGTATTTATATGCTAAATATAAAAGTTGGTGAAAACACTTATACAAAGAGTATTTCTGTTGTGCGGTAAATAGGTCTTACTAATGTATTAGAAACTTTTCCAAAGTTTTAAACTTTGGAAAAGTTGATATTATAATTATTAACCATATATCATATCTATGAATGTAATGAGATGGGAAAAATGCTTACTGTTTTTTAATCCCCAACTTTTGAACTTGACCCTATTTCTATTCTTTTGGCTTTGCTGTTTATCCGCCTCTGGCGTGGTTATTTATTGATATTGACTATCAATAAAAATCAATAACTATTTAACTCCAATTTTATGGTGCTTTTTAGGTTGTTGAGATAATTGTATAAAAAGACCTTCAATATTTTGGCTTGGCTTATCAATATCATATTTAAGAATATCTCCATTTTTATCTATTAGCACGAACAAAGGAAAAGCTTTTACATCATAACTTTTGAGCACATCCCATTTCTTTTTAAAATGCAAAATATTCCAGTCATATCCTTTATCTTTTACATAATTATACATTGTCATATATTCTTTATCAGCAGATATACTGATAAATTCAATTTTGTCTCCGTATTTTCCATTAAAATTTTTAATAAGTTCCATCTCGCCAAGGCAAGAAGTGCAACTAGTTCGCCAAAAGCATAAATAAACAAATTTTCCTTTAAAATCACTTAATGATATTTCCTTATTATTTTGATTTATAAGTTTAAAATCAGGAGCTTTTGTGCCTCTCAAAAATTTTGTAAAATTTGTAATTATATTTTTAGCAATAGTTTCATGCTGACTGAATTTACTTTTAACAGAAATATCTTTTAAAATTTTTAATATATTTTTTCTGTCAAAATTTCGTGAATAAAATATCTTGCTAAGGCATTTTAACATTACCATTTCTCTTATCACCTCATTTATCAGCAAAGTATCTTTGCCAAGAGTATCTAATAATGCAAAATAATCAGCTTCCTGATTTATTGTTTTGTCAAGGTCTGTTTTGTTTATTGATTTTGATACATCAGTAATATATTTTTCAAAAAACCGATTAAAAAAATTCATATACTCAATATTATTATAAAGCACAAGTTGATTAGCCAGATATTTTTTAAACAAAGATTTTTTGCCCATAACTTGCGTAATTTGCTCTAATGACGCAATTTTATATCTTATATAAGAACTGAAATATTCATTTTCTGTTTTTTTAAAAATGCTTTTAACTTTAACATTAAAAGAATCAATCTTTGTCTTATTATATGGATTTCTATATAGTAAAATGTTGATGTTGTTTATTACAAAGTCATTATACAAAGTATCAAATTTTGATATTAATGTGTTTAGTTCTGTATCATTAGTATTTATAATATTTATATCAAGTTTTAAATCAGCCAAAAAAGGATTAATTTTATAAATAATATCATAATCAGCAGGTTTTATATCTATATTATACAATTTGTTTGGCTCAATATAAAGAGCTGCTTTATAAAAATCAATGTCTAAATACACAAATATTGTATTGTCAGTATTTATTTTTAACAGGAAATTTCCATTTGAATCAATTGAAGAACAAGTGATTTTTTTTTCTAAATATGTGATTTCGTCAGAATAAGACAATACACTTATTGTTTTCCCTTCTGCACCACGGGCTATACCTTTTATAATACTAGTATATTCTGCAAAAGAAAATATACTAAATAATAAAAATGTAATAAAAGCAAAAAAGAACCTGTTCATATTAATTTTAAATTTCTTAAAAATATTATAGTATTTTTTTTGTAAGTATAAAGCAGCAGTAAAAATTAAAATTTTCAAAGACGGATAATTTAAAAAGATACTCCAAAGAAACAGATTATGCTGCCATTGCCAATACTTTTAATTTGTTTACATCCTTGTGCTACGTTATGTTTTTATTGTCAAATTTATTCCATCAGGTATAAAATCTTTAACATTACCGCCATTTAAAAATATATCTCTAACAATTGATGAGTTTAAAGCTGTATATTCCGGTTCCGTAAGCATGAATATTGTCTCTATTTCCGGTGACAATTTTTTATTAATTTGTCCTATGCTTCGTTCAAATTCAAAATCAGAAGATGTACGCAATCCTCTCAAAATATAATTAGCATTAACTTTTTTACAGAAATCAACAGTTAAGCCCTTAAAACCCTCAACGTTTACCGAAGAATTATTTGCAAAGACCTTTTTTAGCCAGTTTATACGTTGTTCAGATGTAAAAAGATATTTTTTTTCAACATTCTCTCCAACAGCAATTATTATTTTATCAAAAAGAGGGATAGCCCTTTTTATTATTGACTCATGTCCTCTTGTTATAGGGTCAAAAGACCCTGGAAATACTACAGTTTTTTTCATAACTAAAATAATTTTAAACAAACATACATAATTTTTTGGTTCTACCACGAATTTAATGGAAAATTATAATTTAGCAGGAAAAACAAT
>CAZOSY010000145.1:0-7122 GCA_964582565.1 uncultured Bacteroidales bacterium
TACTGATATTTTTCGCTCACTTTCATATACAAAACCAATTATTAGAACTCCCCATTATAAACAGTTACAAAATTTTATGCATATTTTCGTTTTCTTATAATATATTGAATTATCCCCAAAATAACAACTAATAAAATTGGGACAATAATATTTAGTATTTGCCAAAACAGTTTATTATTATTAATTTTTTGTCTGTCTAATAATCTTAATTTCAACTCTTTTGACCTCACAGAAATAAGTCCGGACTCATCACAGAGATAGTTTACCGCATTAAGGATAAAATCTTTATTACCAAAAGTTTGTCTTGTATATCTGTCATACCCTAAAGGATAAGGATAAATGCTTCCATCCTGTAAATATTTTATTTGATTTTTAATAATATCTCCGTCTGATACAACTATCATACTATTTTTTACACTTTCTTCTTTAAACTTTATATCTTTATTATTTCTAATTACAGGAGGAATCCTGTTTTTAAACACAGATTTGAATTTTCCTTCCAGCAATACTGCTATTGGCAAATTTGGTCTGTTATATTGACGTTTATCAGGTTCGTGCATTAATAAGTCAAGATTTATGCGACAAGGAGCATTGACGAATCTTGAATAAGGTGAACTGGTTAATAAAATTGTCTTTTTTATATTATCTGTTCCAACAGTATCCAAACTGCTTACAAATTCGCATTTAATAATATTAAGATTATTGACCACAGGATGATTTATTATTGGAACAATGACAGGAAAAAAATACCAAGGCAAAAACGTTTGTTGTGGCTTATCTCCCACATTCCCTGTTACTACAGGTATTGGCAAAGCATTTAAATCAAGAATCAAATTTTTGTTTATACGAATGCCATAATTAAAAAATTGGTCTTCAAGATTCAAATTATTACTAATTCCTATTGTCTCATACGATTTTTTTAAACTATCCATACTTGCAAACACAGGGTCTATTAGCCAAAGCACTTTCCCGCCATTCATAATAAACTGGTCTATAACAAATTTATCTTTCCCATCAAAAGCAGAATCCGGCTTTGCAATGATAATTGCAGAATACTTATTCTTATTTATTGTCTTTGTAGAATCTACCAATTCCCGTTTAGACAAACTATTTAGTTTCCCATTTATGTTTATTCTCTCAACATCATAATATTCAGATAATGAATAAGAAATATCAGCGACATCATATTTATTAAGTTCTCCATGACCTGTTATAAAGGCAATTTTATGTTTTCTTGTTATTGTAAGTTTTCTTATTGTGCTTGAAATATTATATTCCAGTGCTTGTATTGAATTATTAAGGACAGCTTGGGGCGATGTTCCTGTTTGCGTTATCAGCAACTGAAGAGCAATCTCCTTGCCTTTATGTGAAACCAAAGCTCCCGGAAAAATAATCTGTTGTGAAGATGCTCCTGAATTTTTTATATGTAAATCTGTTGGCTCTAATCCTTTATCAACTAATTGCTTATAAATTTTACTTGTATTTTTTCTATCTTTATTTTTTAAAGGATTAATAAATTCATATTGTATGTTATCAGAATAAGCCCTAAATTCGTCAAGCATTTCTTTTGTCTCGTTTCTCAAACGTTTAAAACCGGCAGGAAAATCTCCTTCAAGATATATTTTGAAATAAACAATATCATCAAGATTTTTTAACTGTTCTTTTGTAGCATCTGAAAGAGTATATCTTTTTTCAGAAGTCAAATCAAATCGTGTAAAAACAAAAGAGCTAATAATATTAAGCAATATAATAATCATCAAACTTAATATAAGCTGGGTAATATTGTGTTGTTTTATTCCTTTTTTCTTATTTTTCATAAGCTTGTATTTTTATACTCAAAATGGTTAAATTACTCACTTTGTTCGTGAGATCGCTTCGCTAAGTTGTTAAACTGCTAAATTGTTGTCTTTTTATCGCATTAATACTCTTTATGATTGATTTATAGCAATTTAATTATAATGTTGAGCGATGTCATCACTAATTATTATAGATTTGGGGCATTTCAAGAGTTTGCTTCGTCGCTACGCTCCTCGCAAAATATATTTTCCAAATTTTAGTTTGGTATAGTTGTAGAGACGAGGCATGCCTCGTCTCTACTAATAATGTAATACAAAAATATAAACGCCATCAGGCATCTGCCTGATCCAACGGGGTAAATTTTGCATATTTTTAACCATCTAACCATTTAACCATAAAACCATTTAACAATTTTAAGTATATTACCATTTTCTACTTTCCATAGATATTTTCGTTAAAAAAATAAATAAAGCATTAATACTAATAAAATATATAACATCTCTTGTATCAATAACTCCACGACTTATTGAAGTATAATGAGCATTAATTCCAAGAAATTGAATTAATAAGTCGGCATTGCCAAACAAATTAAAAGAATAAATAAATTCAAATCCTATATAAAAGAAACCACATAAAATAATAGCTATGATAAAAGATATAAGTTGATTATTTGTTAGTGATGAAGCAAACAACCCAATTGAGACAAAAGCAGAGCCCAAAAACAGCAGCCCTATATAAGAGCCCCACATTCCTCCCATATCAAGATTTCCGGGAGGAGAGCCTAATATGTAAACAGAAAAAAAGTAAACAAGAGTAGGAATAAGAGAAAAAAATACTAATAATAATGCTGCTAAATATTTTGATAAAATTATCTGATAATCATTTATTGGCTTTGTTAATAATATCTCTATTGTGCCGGTTTTTTTTTCATCAGCAAACAATCGCATAGTGATTCCCGGCACAAGAAAAAGGAATACAAAAGGAGCAAGTACAAATAAACCGTCAATATTGGCATATCCGGAATTTAAAATATTAAAATCAAGAGGAAATACCCATAAAAATAATCCGTTAATGAGTAAAAATACAATTATAACTATATATCCAATTAATGAATTAAAAAAACTATTAATTTCTTTTTTTAACAAGACCAACATATGTTTAAAGTTTAAAGTTCCAAGTTTAAAGTTCCAATCTTCAAATTCTGAGTTCAAATTTCTAATGTTGAACCCTTTCCGAAAAGGTATTTATTTGAAATAATTGAAAAAAATTGCCACAGATTACACTGATTATCAGAGATTTAAATTTTTAAAAATCTGTGTCTTTATTTTTACGACTTTTCGGAAAGGACTCAATGTTGATATTTTTTTGCAAATATACAAATTACAGAAAACTGTTTGCCTTATATAGTAAATTTATATTTGTGGATTACATAAAAAAACAAAACGTAATACATATAATTGAGTAAACGGCTGACGGTCATAAAGGACTACTCATTTGCATAAAGCTGGATATGATATTAGAATGATACAGGAAATATTGTAGCAAAACAACAGAGATATACACACATGTAAGTACAAAAAGTATAAAGAATGTAAAAAGTCCATTTGATGACTGGGAATTCTAATTTTAATTTATTGATAGCGTATAAAAGTGGCGACTTGAATTTATAATGTCCTAATAATGAGGCTCGTGTAATTTTGCGATAAAAACGTCAATGTATAGATTCCTAAATTGTCAATACGTTGAATAATAAAGACTTACTGTACTCGGTGTAGAGATAGCGTGTTTTTACATAGCTGATTTAATCACCTGTTTGTTACACCATCAATTTATTAAATATTTTTTTTAAACAATTAAATGTTATATTTACATAAATATAAATGATACTTTTGTATGCCCTAAAAGTATTATTTAGCATAAGATGTTGGATATAAATGATACTTTTGTAGTAAAAAAGTATCAGTATAAACGAGTTACCAAGCATAAAAAGGAGACCCCAATAATGATAAGAAACTTTTTATTTCATAGAGTAAATCCTCAAAGAGACCCATTATGGGATCCTATGGATGTGAGATTATTCGAAAAGTGTATAAAATATATTTCAACTAAATATGAAGTAGTTTTATTCGAGGACTTAGCATTTGATAAAAATGCCATGTCGAAAAAAAATAGATTTGCTACAATAATGTTTGATGATGGTTATAAAGATAATATTGAATATGCACTTCCCATATTAGAAAAGTATAAAATAAAAGCTTCATTCTATGTTGTAACTGACTGTATTGATAAAAATATTCCGACTTGGACACATATTTTGGAGCATTCATTTCAATATACAAATAAGACAAAAATTGAATTACCGTATGAATTTTTGCCTATTGAATTTAGAAGCTGTGAGTTCTCAAGCAAAGAAGAACGTTTGAAGTTTGTTTCAAGTTTAAAACCGTTCCTGAAAACAATTCTTCATGATAAAAGAGAAATTGTTCTTGCATCTGTAATGGAAGAGTTTTCTGATATTGAATTACCTAAACTTATGATGAATTGGGATGATGTTAGGAAACTAAAAGAGTTGGGGCATTATATTGGCAGTCATACACAGACACATAGTATGCTGGGCACTATGGAGAAAGAAAGTGATATTGAGCGAGAACTTCAAGAATCAGGAAATAAAATTAAATCACAACTTGGTTATTTTCCTTTGACAATTTCATATCCTGTTGGAAGCTTTGATGAAAAAACTAAAACTATCAGTCAGAAAATAGGATATAAGATTGGATTGGCAGTAAAACAAGATATTTTCAATCCTATCAAAGAGGATTTGTTTGAAGTTTCTAGGATTGAACTATATAATGAACCTTGGCTTAAAACTAAAATGAGAATATCAAATTCCCTTGAGAATATCAAAAAAATAATTCATTATAGATGAAACTATTACTATGGATTGGTAATGAACCAAATCAGAAAGCTCTTGCAAATAAATTAGCTGAAGAGTTTAATGTTATTGGGATTGTTACGGAATCGAGAAAGCAAAATAGGAAAATTACAGTAAAAAGACTGTTCGACTCTCTTTATGAACGAATATTTCTTTCACCAATGAACAAAGCTTGGTGGGGAATGAAAAACTATTACGAACAGAAATATATAGAATACCCTGATGTGAAACACATTGATGTTGAAAACATAAACAAAGAGGAGGCATATAATTTTTCCAGAGAATTGAATCCTGACTTGATAATAGTTTCAGGTACGCGAATTGTAAAAAACAAAATGCTTTCAATAAATGCAAAACAAGGGATTTTAAATCTTCATACTGGGCTTTCTCCATATATTAAAGGAGGCCCTAATTGTACAAATTGGTGCATAGCAACTAAACAATACCATCTTGTAGGAAATACAATAATGTGGATTGATGAAGGTATTGATTCTGGAAATATTGTAACAACGGAACATACTGAAATTGAATGGAGTGAGTCGTTACTTGATATTCATATTGCAGTAATGGAACATGCTCACGAATTATATAAAAAAGCAATCAGATTTATATCTCTAGGAGGAAAATCCAATGTTTCTCAGTCAGAACTGGGGAAAGGAAAAACTTATTACTCAAAAGATTGGAAATTAAAAAATAAGAAAGAATTAATCCAAAATCTGAATAAAATTCAATGTGATACTTTTAAGGATGAAATTGAAAATAAACGAAAGGATATTAAGACAGTAGGAATTACGCTTGGTAACAAAATATAAAAAAAATACGGGTTGTGTTTAGCTTGAAAATTCATTCGTACTTAGATTTACCGCAAATTAATTTCTTGTAGAAATGAATTTACTATATTGCACAAAAATTAATTAGCTATGACTAAACTGATACAAAAAAAGTTATTAAATCCGTACTATTTTTTATATCGGTCGTTATGGCACATGCAAAAAAGCATTATCCCTTTCATCAAATTTTACCAATATTAATACAATATCTCAAATATTTAACAACAAGAATTAAAATTTAACACAACATTTTTTAAACCATAATTTTTAACTTAAAACTAACTTACATGAAAACAATGAAAATGATTTTACTAGGCTCAATTTTAATAATTGCAGCTTTTTTCTCAGCAAATGTCTTTAGTCAGGAATGTAAATATGAAGTCAATGAAGTAGACAAATTCACAAGTCAAAAAAAGATTATTACAGAGCCAATAACTGTTGTGAAGAAATTTAAAATGGACAAAACGATTAAAATCAAACCAATTTCATTTCAACTCAAACTTGAAAATGAAACATATCTACTCAATCTTATGTTCCAAATGAAGAAAGGAAATGTAACTGTTACAGATAAAGAAAATTTAATACTCATGTTAAGTAATGGGGAACAGGTAAATTTAGTGAGAAACGGCTTCATGCCTTCTGCGATTATTGCAAAAGCATATTTAGCAATACTTGCCTATGATTATATTATTACACCAGACCAGCTAGAATTACTTACTAAATATGAAATTACAGATGTGCGTGTTGAAGCAATGATTAATCCTTTTGATTTTCAAATAATGGAAGGTTGCTCTACAATAAAGATCTTCCAATGCTTAAAATAGTCCAATTGAATCTTTAGGAATATCATTGTCTCATTTAATAGTTTTAGAAGGACTAAAATTTGGGCATTCTTGTCTAATAAATATCAAAACATACTTGTAAAGTTTCACCACGTTGTTAATGGTGTAATGAGCATTTCTTTCTTTGCGAAGGGAGCGTAGTGACCGTAGCAAAGAAAGAAATGCTTCACCAAAATGATAACTTGCTTAATTTTGTAATTTCTAAAAAACAAAAATATGAAGCAAGAGTATCACTCAAACGCGAGTACAAATATACATACGCGTTTAGAAATTAGCAAGAGTAATTTAACAAATTCAGAACTTGCAATTAAGTATAATATATCAGAGCCAACTGTTAGTAAATGGAAAAACCGAGAAATTTTTGAAGACAAAAGTTCAAGACCTCATACTATCTATTATGCTCTGAATGATATTGAAAAAGTGCTTATTACATCTATAAGACAATCTACATGGTTGCCTTTAGATGAAGTATGGGAGATGGTTTTACCAGGTAATCCAAAAATTTCAAGAAGTGTTGTTTACAGAACTTTTGTAGGTGCGGCAATAAATAAAGTCCCTGAAAAAGAAAAAGACAAAGCAAAAAAGTTTAAAGAATATTTACCCTGTTAAATAACTTCGTTCCTGCGAAGCAGGATTTAACAGGGTGAACCGGGATATTTACATATTGATGTAACTTATTTGCCCAAATTTGATGGTATAAAATACTATCTTTTTGTCGCAA
>CAZOSY010000146.1:0-7087 GCA_964582565.1 uncultured Bacteroidales bacterium
ACTAACCGTTAATGTATAAACTGATAAAAATTATGAATTAATTAAAATTAAATGACAAATAAAAGTTATTTGTTTTTAGTAGTAATAATAGCAATAATATCATTAGTATTACAAACTCCATTCATCTTATCTGATCCTGATATACATATTTCAGGAAGCAGAGGAGTAAATACCGATGAAGGTCTATATACTTGTCAGGTTAGAAATTTTATAAACCACAAAGATCTGACATTAAAAAAAACAGATAATTTTGTTAAAGCTCCTTTATTTGAAGCAATATTGTTTATTCCTTTCAAAATATTCGGAACAAAACTCTTAATTGGACGATTATTTATTTTACTGATTTCTTTGAGCATTTTGTTATATATTTGTAGTTACAATAAGTATTATAGATTATTAGCACCATTTTTATTTATTACTGTTTTTTGTGAGTATTATATTTTTCATTTCTTCCATTACTGTTTACCCGAAATACTTTCAACCGCTTTAATATTTTTATCTGTTTTCTTTTTAGTTGAATCTTACGAAAAAAAAAATTATTTAAAGTCAAGTTTATTGTCAGCTACTTTCATCTCATGTTCATACTATCTGAAAATTCAGTTTTTGTATGTTTTGCCAATCCTCCCTTTATCAATTATGCTCTTTATGCTTGTCAGAGGGACTAATAAAAAATTATTATTTAAACAGTTAATATATACAATGATATTTTTGTCAATGTATTTTACAATATATTTTTTACTATGGTATTTGCCCAATAAAGATTTTTTTAATTATGTAATGGCAAATCAAACAACAAACAGGTTTGTAGAGTTCTCAAACTTATCAAATCATTTAACATTTATAAGACATATTTTTCTTAACAATTATTATTTATCTTTCTTTACCTATTTGTTTTTTGTTTTGTTTGTAGCTGGAATTATTAACTCTTTTATGACAAAATCAATTAGATTTAGATTGTTATTTATAGCTTTAATATGCTGGTTGTTGACTGAGTTACATAAATTATCAATGACATATTTGCCTACAAGGTATCTAATAAGTTTATTGTTTCCTATGGGTCTGATTATGGCATTGGTTTTAAATGAATTAATAACTATAAAGGTAAAAAACAAACTTACTTATTTGATTAAAATATTTTCATTTTTGTTAATATTATGCTTATGCTTAAAAAATTCTGTTGATTATTATTCATCTATAAAAAGGAGAACATATAATATTCTTGAAATTAATAATTATTTATCCAAATATGATTTTGGAAACAGGTCTGTTGTCGGAACTTGGGCACCTTCTCTTACTTGGAAATGCAAAGCCAAATCGTTTCCTGTCTGGAAAGATTATTTTAATGATATTGAAGTTATAAAAAATTATAATCCTGCTATTATTATTGCTGAAATAGATGAGAAAGATTCTGAACAAGCATTTTTATCGCGGGATATAGATTTAGATGCTTATGCAGATTCAATAAAATATTTTAATATTAATTACTGGAAAATAAAATTACTTTGGATTAATCAATCTGTTTATAATAATATGTATAAAAAACAACAGGTAAGACAAAATATTAAATGATTTTTAAATATAATATCGCGAAGTTGTGATATTATAATATATGCACGGCATCAGAGATAGCAGGGAGCAAACTTATATTTTTTTCAACAGCACTTCCAACAACAATTATGTCGGCTCCTGCTTTGCAAATTTCGACAGCTATCTTCGGAGTTTTTATGCCTCCACCTATAATTAAAGGAACTGATATATTTTGCTTTACATTAGAAATCATTGACTCTTTAATGGGTTTATCTGCTCCACTTCCTCCATCCATATAAATAAGTTTTAAACCCAACATTTCGCCTGCCATTGCTGTGCATAAAGCAATATCTTCTTTATCAGCAGGAATAGGTATAGAATTACTCATATAAGAAACAGAAGTTGACTTTCCGCTATCAATAAGCATATAACCGGTAGGAATAATCTCTAATAACGATTTTTTAAGATAAGGAGCAGCAATAACATGCTTGCCAATAAGCATCTCTGCATTCCTGCCCGAAATTAAAGAAAGAAAAAGTATAGCATCTGCTTTGTCATTAATTTGCATCGTATTTCCGGGAAATAATACTACAGGAATTGAACAATTTTCTTTAATGATTTTTATACAATATCCTAAATTGTTGTTAGTCAATAAACTGCCACCAACAAAAATATAATCAGCAGAAGAATTTTGAGCAACTGTAACTGTCTCTGTAAGATTTTTTGAATTTACTTTATCAGGGTCAATTAATACTGCAAGTTTTTTAGATGTTTTGTTTATAAAAGATGGATATACTTTCATTTTTTTTAATCTTTTTATTTAACTGATGTTTCGCAGTTACGGGAAAACCGTCGTTAATGGAATTTGATTATTCACCTAAGACGAACAAAAATAAGAAATAATTTTAAAAGTCATACTGTTTTATAAAATAATCGCAAATTAAAGTTGAAAATATTTTATAATATTGCCGACCTGAATAATTCAGTCCAAATTGTCCGCCTGAGGCGGATACAAATAATGTTATTTTGTGTTTTTATATATTTAAGCCCTAATGTTGATATAAAAGTGAACCATTTTTATTATCTTTGTAAAGTTAAATTTCCATAAAGGTATGAAAAAAGAATTAATAATAGCCAAATCAAAAAAGGCAAAATTATGTCATTCCGAATAACGTCATCCTGAACTCGTTTCAGGGTTAGTTCGGAATCTCTAATTTCAATAATATCAATAGATTCTGAAACAAGTTCAGAATGACAAATAGGCAAATATCTGCTTTTCGGAGTGGATTCAATTTTAAATTATATATAAATCATTGAAAAAGAAATTACTGACAATATTTATTATTATCTTACTATGTTTTACAGGATATAGTATTTTTAAGTATATATCAAACATAAAAATATTTGAACCCGTAACTATATCTCTTAATGGCTTAGACAACAGCGAATTTGATTATATAAATGTCTATGGCATCTCACCAAGGAACAAAATTCTTAAATTAAACAAACTTAATACTTTATATGAATGGAGCAGCTATAGCAAAGATAATGAAACCAATAATTTTGTTTGGGACAGTTATTATTGCTATTACAAAAAAATAATACTATGTGCTAATGACAGCATAATTAATAAGATAAAACGTATTGATATTAAAATTGGCAAGGCGAAATATACTTATGACAATAAAAAATTTAAACAACAATGGATAAAAATAAAAGGACAGTCAAGAATACCTGCTTATGAACTGCCTGATAATGTAAGAGGAAATACCGGAATAATTTCTATGCTTATGTCTGTTTTTTATTTAAGCGGACTAATGAAAACAATATTGATTTTAAGTTTAATAATCTTTTTATGCGTATTTTTCTATTATAGTAAGCAATATTTAAAGTCATTTGTTCGGTTGGTTTACAGTAAATTAAGACCTTTTTTTACAAAGCGCTTCAAATTTTTTAAAATATTTTTAATTACACTTTTTGTTATACTTATTGCAATACATATTATCCTGTTATATATTGGTATATCAAATGTTATAAGTGGAATAGTGTTTATTTTATTAATAGCTATTGCAATATTTGGCATTTGTGAGTTGATTTTTAAATTATTAAAGACAAAAAAAGAAACAATAATTAATATCAAATTGTTTACAGGAACATTTTTTTTGGCATTAATAATTGTTGAATTATTTTTAAGATACGCAATAGCAGAATATGTTACTTATCCTGAAAAAAATGTGCCTTTTTATTATAATTATGTTTATGGTTATAATTATGTTTTAAATCATAATATAAAAAAAGAACATATTTTTGTATATAATGGAAATCAGAAAGCAATTATAAATTTCAAAGAATATAAATATGAACTTAATACAAATTCTGAAGGGCTGAGAGACAGAGAATATCCAGTAACTAAATCTGACAGGGAATATAGAATTATTGGTTTAGGAGATTCTTTTACAGAAGGGAGAGGCGTATGTTCTGATTCAACATGGGGAAAATTTTTAGAAAGAGGACTGAATAGTAAAATAAAGAATAAAAAAACCACTGTAATAAATGCAGGAATTGCTGGTAGCGACATTTTTTTTGAGTACATATTATTAAAAAAAAGATTAATAAAATATAATCCTGATTTGGTTATATTAGCAATAAATTCATCTGATATTGAAGATGTTATAATTAGAGGCGGGATAGAGCGGTTTAAAAAAGATAATAATGTGAGATACGGGAAAATAAGTGGTCAAATATGTCTATATTCATTGAGTTATATTTTCAGACATATAAATCATGATATATTAAAAAGAGATTATTTATTATTAAAACATAAAGAAAGAAAAAAACAAGATAAAAAAGCTATAAAAAAGATTTATTTTTGTATCCTGAAATTCAAAAAATTGTCTGATGTTCAAAATTTTGATTTGTTAATTGTGTTTCATCCTATGAGTAATGAGGTTATAAAGGGGAAATGGGAGTTTGCTAATATTATAAAAAAAATAAACTATGAGACAGATATACAAACTCTAAATTTACTTGATTATTATTTAAAAAAAACAAAAATATCTAAACAAAATATCTCACAATATTACTGGGATATAGATTTGCATCATAAAGCCAGAGGATATAAAATATTTGCAAAAGCCATAGAGAATAAGATTTTAAATTTAGATTCACTGGATAAATAAATTAGTAAGTTTTCAAAATTTTAAACTTTGAATTATATATAAATCATTGAAAAAGAAATTACTGACAATACTTATTATTATCTTACTATGTCTTACAGGATATAGTATTTTTAAATATATATCAAACATAAAGATATTTGAGCCCGTAACTATATCTGTTAATGGTTTAGACAACAATGAATTTGACTATATAAATGTCTATGGTATCTCACCAAGAAACAAAATTCTTAAATTAAGCAGATTTAATACTTTGTATGAATGGAGCAGCTATAGCAAAGATAATGAAACCAATAATTTTGTTTGGGACAGTTATTATTGCTATTACAAAAAAATAATACTATGTGCTAATGACAGCATAATTAATAAGATAAAACGTATTGATATTAAAATTGGCAAGGCGAAATATACTTATGACAATAAAAAATTTAAACAACAATGGATAAAAATAAAAGGACAGTCAAGAATACCTGCTTATGAACTGCCTGATAATGTAAGAGGAAATACCGGAATAATTTCTATGCTTATGTCTGTTTTTTATTTAAGCGGACATATAAAAACAATACTTATTCTATGTCTAATAATAATACCTTTATTAATAATATTCTACTTAATTTATATCAAAGACAAATCATTTTTTATAAGAATTTATACAAAATCAGAATTAATATTTAACAGATTATTAAAGAAAAATAGTTTTAAAATTATATTTATTTTATGTTTAATAATAATTTATTATATAATTTTTTTACAAAAAGTTCATTTTACTGATTATGCTGACATTAATGGCGATGCCCTTCAGTATCAGTCAATAGGTGTAAATTTTGCAAAAGGACATGGATTTCAAAGACAGGGCAAGATAGAAGATGTTGATGTATATAAGTTTGATTATTATACTGACTATACAATATTTGATAAGTTTATTAATTCAAAACCAAGTTATGATTTTTATATAACTCCCGGTTATCCATTATTTCTCAGTATAATATATAAAATATTTGGTGTTGAGCCAATAGCCGTAAAAAATATACAGTTGTTATTGTTAATTATAGTTGCTGCATTTTTACCATTAATAGGTCTTTATTTTTGGAAATTTTCTGGTTTTATAAGTGGCTTAATTGCAAGTCCCATATTTATTGCTTATAATTATAAACTCTCTGAAGGTATACAAACAGAGCCATTAATTGTATTTTTTATTTTTTTAATAGTATTGTCTTATATATATTTTAACAAAAAAAATAATTTGCTATCATCTGTTATTCTTGGTGTTGTTTTTGGATTAAGTTTGTTGATAAAAGGAACTTTGGTGTTTGTTCCATTTTTGTTTTTCTTATACTTGTTAATTAGATATTACAGAGAGAAAAAGAAAAATATATTAAGGAACCTGTTAGTAATACTAACCGTATTTATTTTGACAATAATTCCATGGTCAATATATGCTACAAAAAAAGCCCATTCTTCTAACATTTTATTTATACAAATAAGAGAAGTTTTGTTAGACAACAAAATTTCAAAGCAACATAAAACACATATATTAGACAGTATTTCGCCTTATCATATTAAATCATTTTTATTAAATGATAGTATATACATAAAAGATAAAGCAGATAAACTAAGCAGTATGATAAAAAATAATAAATTAATTATTTTATCCACTAATAAAGACAACATTCTGTTAGATGGCAATAATGAGTATGCTACAGATGGAAAATGGCATGCTGAATGGCGAAAAGATATAAAAAACAGAAATAAGTATTTTTATAATAATGATAATATTGGAAGTTCACAGTCTGTAAAAAGAGTAATTAATTTTTATAAACATCATCCTAAATTAATATATAAACTGCCCATAGCCAAAATAACAGCAGCATATACTTACTTTTCTTCATTATGTATTATTATGATTTTATTTATTATTGAATCTTTTGGTTTCCTTATTTATAAATATTTAAAAAACAAACTGTATTATATATCTTATTTAAAAATAGCAATAGTTTTTATTGCTTTAATGCTTATTATTTGGGCATTATATAAATATGAAATTTATTTGTTTCTTAATATGAATAATCATTTTCTTATATTAATATTAATTTTCCTGTTATTTTTATTTCTTACAAAAGCCAAACATACATTATTTAAAATTCCGTCTGTATTTTATATCATTTTTATAAATCTTTTTTTTATCACAATTATTTTTTATGCTGCAAAAAGGCATATAAAAGTTATGGACTTTATTTTTATTATTGTATCAATACAGTATTTACTAAAATATGTAAGTTGTGCAATAAAGAATATTATAAAATATCAAGAACTTGTGAAGAAATAAAGTATACTCTTATTGATTCTTTAAATCCTAAATGGATTGACTTGTATAGTAATAAGAA
>CAZOSY010000147.1:0-6989 GCA_964582565.1 uncultured Bacteroidales bacterium
TTTAATTTTACAAAGATAATAAAATGGTACACTTTTATACCAACTTTAGGGGATAAGGATTAAAAGTTTTTATTGCCATAAAATTAAGTTTTTAAATTAAACAATATGATTAATTGTCATCTTTCATCAGGCAGTTGCCTGATTGTTCCGAGAAAATGAATTTTGATGACACAAATTTAAAACTAATTTTTTAATTACAATGGATTTTTAAAATAAAAATAAGTTCTTTTTTTTGATATAATCTTCTATTATTTTTATAATATTTCAGCTATTTTATCAGCAATATCTTTTGCTACTTCTGTTTTGAGTTTTAGGTCATAATGATTGATATTTCCGTATTTATCAATTATAGTTATCTTGTTGGTTTTATGTTTAGGTCCTGCGTTTTTATCTTTTAGAGAATTAAGGACAATAAAATCCAGATTTTTATTTTCTAATTTTGTTTTGGCATTTTCTATTTCATTGTTTGTTTCCAAAGCAAAGCCAATCAATATTTGATTTTTCTTTTTGTTTTTACCTAATTCTGCTAAAATATCTTTTGTTGGTTTTAAAATTAATGTGATATTGGATTTATGTTTTTTTATTTTCTGTTTTTCTGTTTTTTCTAATGTATAATCCGCAACAGCAGCAGTCATTATAGTAATATCTGAGTTGGAAAAATTTTTTATACAGGCATCATGCATATCTTCAGAAGATATTACATCTATTCTGTCAATATTTGGATGGTTTATTTTCAGATGAACAGGTCCTGATATTAGTTTTACATAAGCACCTCTGTTGGCTAATTCTTTTGCTATTGAAAATCCCATAAGTCCTGTTGAATAATTGCCAATAAAACGGACAGGGTCTATATTTTCATAAGTTGGACCCGCAGATATCAGAATATTTTTATTTTTAAACTGTTTTTCTTTTAATATCATTAACAACAAAATTTACAATATTTTCAGGTTCTTCCATTCGTCCTATACCTAATAAACCATTTGCCAGTTCTCCTTTTTGTGGAGAGATAAGAATGTTTCCAAAAGATTGCAGCGTTTTTATATTTTTTTGTGTGGATGGATGATTATACATATTTTTATTCATGGCAGGAGCAATATATACAGGACAATTAGCTGCAAGATAAGTAGCTAATAATAAATTATCAGTGATTCCATTAGCCATTTTCCCTAATGTATTAGCAGACAGAGGAGCAATAATCATCAGGTCAGCCCAATTTCCCATATCTACATGACTATTCCTTGTATCATTGACAGTATTAAAAAATTCGCATAAAACAGGTTTTTTTGATAATGTAGCAAGAGTATAATGACTGACAAGATTTTTAGCATTATTTGTCATTACAACCTGAACATCAGCACCTTTTTTAATAAGAGAACGGACAAGATAAGGTGTTTTATATGCAGCAATGCTAGCTGTAATACCAAGTATAATTTTTTTGTTTTTTAACATAGATAAAGTTTAGTGTTTGAGATTTTTATTTAAAAAATAAAAAATACTTTTTAATAAATATATCCGACTTATACAGAACAAATATAATAGAATTTATCATTAGTGTCCGACTAAAAATGAAATTAGAATTTATAATAGTAGATTCCTCACTCCGTTCGGAATGACAACTTCATTATGTTGGGAAGTGGGGTTAAGGACGCGTTTTACGTGTCCTTAACCCCACCCTGAACTCTAAATAACACTGTCATTCCGAGTGATAGCGAGGAATCTCATAATATTTAGAAACGATTTTACCTAAATTTTTAAATTTAGTCAGACAATAGTGAGAATTTATATCATGTTGATATTTTTTATTTCTCTAATCTTACTTGTTATTATTCAAACATTTTAAATTGTTTTGCTTTTTTTTCTTGATTATTATATTCCGGGAATAAATCAATGTTGATATTTTTTTTGGCTAATATATCATAACCATCATCCCTCCCAGCAAATATAATGTCATTATATCCTTTTATTTTTAGATATTCTTTATATTTTTTGTTTAGGAATAATATCAGAAATTGTAATTTTTTTTGTCATAATCCGACATCAATAAAAAAACTAAAAATATGCCAATACAAAATATCTCTATTTCATTTTTACTTTACTGCTTATCTTCTTCTTTTGATGGATTTCTGTAATATACTTTATCATCCAGAAATTCGTGTATAGCAATTAAAGTAGGTTTTGGCAAACGTTCATAATATTTAGCAATTTCTATTTGTTCTTTATTTTCAAATATTTCGCTTATGCTGTCGTCTATTGTAGCAAATTCATCGAGTTTATCATCCAATTCTTTTTTCATTTCTTCTGCTATTTGATTTGCCCTTTTGGATATTACAGTAACAGATTCATAAATATTTTTTGTATCTTTTTCAAATTCTTTTATTTTTCGTGTTGTCAAACTATTTTCAAGTTTAATTTTTTTGTAGTCCATATTTTTTTATGAGTTTTGAGTTTTGAGTTTATTAATTTCTTTTAAAGAGTTATTATAAATAGATTCTGCTTCTTTTTTTAAAAGACTTAAAGGAAATACAGATATAAAAGTATTATATGCCTTAACTGTGCTGTTATATCTTTCTTGTCTTTTTGATTCAATACTGTTAGAAGCATAGAGATAATTTGCTTTTAAGATGTAGAAAAGACCTTTTTCTTTATTTTTAGTATCAGGATAATCTTTTAATAAATTGTTAAACGAATATATAGCAGCTTTATAGTTTTCTGTTTTAAAATACAATTTTGCTAATTGATAATTTTTCGTCTCAAGTTTTAATCTTAATTTATCAATCAATTCATTACATTCAGGAATACGTTTACTTTTAGGATATTTATCTGTAAATAGTTGTAATTGTTTTATTGCCTGATATGTATCTGTCTGGTCTAAATTATAATCAGGCGAGTCAAGATATTTACAGTAAGCACTCATAAACAGACATTCTTCTGTTTTATCGCTTTTGGGAAAAGTTAAAGCATAATTTCTAAAATGATAACTTGCAAGCATATAATTATCATCACCATAGTAGCTATAAGCATAATAATAATAAATCTTTTTTGCTTTTTCTGTGCCTCTGTAAATAGGCATTAATTGGTCAAATAGCTGTAATGCTCTGTAATAATCTCCGTCTTCATAATATTTAATTGATTTTTCATACTTATCAGCATTGTCTGTGCTTTTTAATAGCTTTTGATATTTGCTACTACAAGCAGAAAAAATAATTAGTAATAATATCAAAAAAGTAACTTTTTTTAACATTTTGCAAAAATATAATATTTTATTGAATTAAAAGAACTTATATGCTTTTTTTGTCAGGGCAAACGTAATCATTTATAAAAAAATAAATTAAAAATAGAATGCTTACTCGCCCTGTCAGATAATTATTTCTAACAATTTGGCATTGTATAAAATTATTATTGTATTTTAAAATTAAGTATCTCACGGGGTAAACAGATTAGTTATGATAAACGTAGATAAAGAAAAAGGAATAAATAATTTTTAAAGAAACTTTGTTAATGCTTTGCATATTTTGAAAACTATCTACTTCTTACAAGTTAAAATATAACTCTAATACTTCAATTTGGGCTGAAATTTAATTAACAATTATTTTCAAAGATTTTACACTATTATTTGTCTGTAATTTCATCAAATATATTCCTGCATTGAGTTTTTTTTCTGAATTATCTGTTGCTGACCAATTGAATTGGTGAATTCCTTTATCCATATTTTCATCTATAAGTGAGTTAATCAATTGCCCGTTAATATTATAAACAGAGAGTTTTACATTTGAACTTTCAGAAAGATTAAATATAATAATACTGTTATTTGTTACAGGATTGGGATATATTTGTAATATTTTATTTTCTGTTTTATCTATTTGCGATATTCCCATGCCAAAATTTTTTAGAAGTCCATCTCTTAAATTATTACCTTTATATCCGTTAAATAAAATTTTGTTTTTATTATATGGCACACCTAAGTTATATGCACTTAGAAATATTGAATCATTACTTGTAAATTGTGTATATGATAGAGTTGCTAAGTCAAGCATTCCGTCATTGTTTATGTCTCCAAGCAAGGCAGAACTTAAAAAAGTTAATCCACGAGTCCGTAATGGGAAACCTGATAATTCTCCACTTCCATCTAATGAATAAGCATGAATATATCCATTATAAAGGCTATCTGATATATTACTTGTAAAAATAATATCCATTATCCCATCATTATTTATATCTGCTACTGAGATAACACCTTCACAACCTCCATATTTTTTAATGGGAAATCCTGGTAATGATGTGCCTTGTGGAGTAAATCCATAAATTACATTTAATGGTATGCCATAAAAATCTACATTTGGATGACCAACATAAATTTCATATTTACCATCATTATCAGAATCAACAACTGTTGGAGGGGAATATCTCCAACCTTCTGATGCTATTGGCCAGCCATTCATATATGTCCCATCTGATTTTACAACGTAGTAATCGGCTGAATCACCGTGACGGCTACCTATAATATCCAATTTTTCATCTCCATTAATATCTGCCAGTATTGGCGACTGATATGAAAATTTTTTATTTGTATCAGCCAAAGGGAAACCATCCATAACATTACCGTCTATATTTATTGCATACAATGCAGCAGAGATACTACATACTATATCAATAGTGTCATTTGCGTCTATATCACCTATTGAAGGAGTAAATGCTAATGGTCCGGGTAATTCAACAGGCCAGTTATTATTTAAAGGATTTCCATCAATTTTAATTACATGCAAAAAATTTGAAGTTGATGTTGCTCTTTCACATGTTACTATTTCCATAAAGCCATTATTATTAATGTCAGATATTGCAGGCGAATTAAACATGCCGTGGTCGTCAAAATTTTTTGGCCATCCTGTTAAATCATTCCCTTGACTATCTAATAAATAAACTCTTCCCGCATTAGGAATGGCTCTGGTATTTACAACAATCTCTAAATTACCATCATGATTTATATCAGCAATACCTGGAGGGTAAATAATAGTTCCAATAACTTCTTTTGACCACAATATTTCACCATTTCCTTTAACAGCAAAAAGTTTATTATAAGCACCAAATATAATCTCCTGTGCGCTATCTCCATTTAAATCTGCAATTGCAGCACCTCTAAAATTTTTAAAGGAAGGATTTGCAGGTTCTCCAATTGGAAAACCCGGAAGCATTTCATAAGAATTAGTCATCTCTTTATTACTTACAGGTAATAAAATATTTTCAATTTTAATATTCCCTTCTTTATTCAAACTTGCTTTTTTCCCATTAAAGGTTTGTCCGTTGGTATGTATTGATGCAAATACAAGTAAGAATAAAATTAATTTTAACAGTATTTTTTTTTTCATTTTGTTTAGAATTTAAATGATAATAATAAATAATTTATCTAAACTTTCAAATTTCTTTTTTGAATTTGAATTTAGTTTCTTCCCCTTTTAGTAATCTCTTTATGTTTTTTCTGTGTGTTATTAAAACAAATATACCAGTTGCTATTGAAAACATTATTAACCAAAAATTTAATTTGGAATTAAATATAAATATTACAATAAAAGGAAATGCTATTGCTGATATTACAGAACTTAATGATATATATTTTGTTATTATAAAAACTATTATGAATATACCAGTAGTAACAATAATAGCATAAGGATATAAAGCAATGGCAATACCGAGAAGTGTTGCAACTCCTTTTCCTCCTTTAAATCCAACATAAACGGGGAATATATGTCCAATTAATGCAGATATTGCTAATATAATTTGAAAATTAATAAATGCATCAGTATCAGGAACAAAATTATTTTTTATAAAAGATACAAGATTAACAGCAAGCCATCCTTTAAAAGTATCTGTTATTAATACAGGAATACCGGCTTTTAGTCCTAAAACTCTTATCGCGTTTGTTGCTCCTGCATTTTTACTGCCATATTTGCGAACATCTTTATTAAAAAATATTTCCCCAATCCAAACTGATGAAGGTATTGACCCTAATAAATATGCAATTATTATTATTATAATATTTTGATATGTAAGCATTTTTATATTATACTTATTAACAAAAAAAAATGTAATTTTATTATTAAAAATGATTTAGAAAAATTTTAAGAATAACTATTTTAATTTATATTTTTGAGCAATCAATAAAAGCATTTCCTTTGAGTATAGGGATAACATTGGTAGAATTTAATGTAAAACAATATTCTAAAACATCGTCAAGCATCATTTTTTTTAATCTGTGTCTATGTGAGGACTTTTCTATATATTCAAGTAGATTATTTTTGGCAAGTAGCCACAAATCCAATGCAGCAGTTACAGAATCGCATTCCGAATTAAAATTTTTATTTTTAAGGATATTTTCAGCAAGAGCACCTGCAAAGACAGAGTCTTCAAGACTAAATTTGTCTTTCCACCCAGAACATAAAATAACAATATTCTTATTTTGTTTTATAAGCCAGTCAGAGAGAGCTTTAAGATTTATAAATGAGCCAATAACAATAGTTCCATAATGTTTTGAGCATTCAATAGCATTAGTACCGTTTGTAGTGCTATATACAATAGTTTTACCTTTAACTTCTTTTTTTCTAAAATAAAAAGGTGAGTTACCAAAATCAGCAAAGTCCAATTTTTTGCCATCTCTTTCTGCTGCAATTAAATATCCTTTTCCTTTATACTTTTTAGCATCTTCCGATTTTGCAACAGGAATAATTTCTTTTATATTATTATCAAAGGCAGCACATATTGATGTTGTAGCTCTCAGAATATCAACTATTACTATAATATAATTATTTTTAGTTAATATATAAGGAAATAATTTTGGTGAGAAACAAATTTCTATGGTTTTTTTGTCAATTTTATTATTCAACATTTTTTGGTTGATTATCAACAATTTAGTAAGTCCGAAATTTCAGTTATTTAATATAAAGGGAGTTCTAATAATTACTTTTTATTACAAGTGGCTGCAAAATATCATTATTTCG
>CAZOSY010000148.1:0-6915 GCA_964582565.1 uncultured Bacteroidales bacterium
CAAGCAGACAGCTATGTTCGGCTACTGACGAATGCCTAATTATTCAAGAAATCCGCCTAAGGCGGATGGCAATACAAATTTAAAACTAATTTACAAAATTACAACATAAATATTATAAATGCAAATTTTATTTCTAAATTATTTTAAATTAAATTATATAAAATTATAAATACAAAAGTTGTTTTGATTATTATTTGTGAATAATAGAGATTTTTTAAAATAAAATTCCATTATTATTTTTTTTAGAAAGCAATAAATATTTTTAAATTATGTTACAAAAATAATTAATATATTTGCTTTTTAAATTAAATAATAAAATTATTCATTTAAATATTATAGAAAAAATGTATGGAAAAATAAAAGAAGATTTAAAAAAAACACTTAAAGAGTTAAGAGAACAAGGTCTTTACAAAGACGAAAGAATTATTACAACTTCTCAGAGTGCAAAAATTAAAGTTTCAACAGGAGAAGATGTCTTAAATTTTTGTGCTAACAATTATCTTGGATTAGCTAATAATACTGAGGTAATAAAAGCGGCTCAGGATACTATGGACAGATGGGGCTATGGTCTTGCTTCTGTTCGTTTTATCTGTGGAACGCAAAAAATTCATAAAGATTTGGAAAAAAAGGTATCTGAGTTTCTTGGTACTGACGATACAATTCTTTTCGCAGCTTGTTTTGATGCTAACGGAGGTGTTTTCGAGCCACTTTTGGATAAAGATTGTGCTATTATCTCTGATGAATTAAATCATGCATCTATTATTGATGGTGTCAGATTATGTAAAGCACAACGTTATCGTTACAAGCACTCTGATATGGAAGACCTTGAAAGATGTTTAAAAGAATCTCAATCTGCTAAATACAGGTTAGTAGCTACAGACGGAATATTTTCTATGGATGGAGATATTGCAAAACTTGATGAGATATGTAATTTGGTTGAGAAGTATGATTCTTTGATAATGGTAGATGATTCACATGCAACAGGTTATATTGGTGCAACAGGAAGAGGAACTCCCGAGTTTCGTAATGTAATTGGCAGGATTGATATTATCACTACCACATTTGGTAAGACACTTGGTGGTGCTTCCGGTGGTTGTGTATCCGGCAGGAATGAAATCATTGAGATGCTCAGACAACGTTCACGTCCTTACTTGTTTTCTAATACTCTTGCTCCTTCTGTTGTAGGAGGCACTCTTAAAGTATTGGATATGTTAAGTAAGTCCACTAAGCTTAAAGATAAGACAATGGCAAATGCCAAATATTTCAGGGAAAAGATGGAAGAAGCAGGATTTGAATTAGTTAAAGGAAATACTGCTATTGTTCCTGTTATGCTTTATGATGCTCCTCTTGCTGTGAAGTTTTCAAATATGCTGCTTAAACAAGGTATTTATGTTATAGGTTTTGTCTTCCCTGTTGTCCCAAAAGGTAAAGCAAGAATCAGAGTACAACTTTCCGCAGCTCATTCTAAAGAAAACCTTGACAAAGCAGTAGATGCATTTATAAAGACAGGAAAGGAATTAAAAGTTATTTAAGTTGAAGTTGTCAAACTATTATAATGAAAAATTCACTAAAAACAGGATTTAGCTTTGGTTTAACATCAGGAACAATCACAACACTTGGATTAATGGTAGGTTTACATTCCGGTACTCATTCAAAGCTTGTGGTTATAGGAGCTATATTGACAATAGCAATAGCAGATGCGTTTTCAGATGCTTTAGGCATACATATTTCTGAAGAATCCAAGAATAAACATACTACAAAAGAAATATGGGAAGCAACGGTATCCACTTTTCTATCCAAATTTGTTTTTGCAATGACATTTATTATTCCTGTTCTGTTGCTTCCACTCACAACAGCGATTATCGTTAGTATAGTTTGGGGGCTGTCTGTATTGGGAATTTTTAGTTTCTACATTGCCAAAGAGCAAAAAATAAAATGTTGGAAAGTAATTATAGAACATTTGCTCATTGCAATATTAGTTATAGGGATAACACATTATGTTGGTAATTGGATTGGGTCAACATTTAATTAGAGTTTGTTCATAAAGCCGCCGGTAAACCGTTAAAAAGGTTGTTTGAGTTGTATCGCATCTCATTAACCCTTGACTTAAGTAAGGTGCTAATAGTAACTTATACGAAACCGCTATCAAAATGATGAATATCATTTTGATAGTTTGGTTGAGTTAATGCCGAACGACTGAAACTTGCGAAATTTTATTTTCGCTTAGTTGAAAGCGATTCGGTATTACATTAATTTTTAACCATTTTAATGGTTTACCAAAATTTAAAAATTAGACTTTATAGACAAACACTATTTATAACTAGTGTTTGCACGAAAACAATACTTTTTGTCATTCTGAACTTGTTTCAGAATCTATAATAACTTGATAATCAGATTCCGAAATAACCCTGAAACGAGTTCAGGATGACGTTATTCGGAATGACAATATGAGAAAATATTATTTGTTTTCGTGCAGGCACTAACTATGAGTTATATTTTTTTCTTATAGCATTTAGCATATCTTTAGTCATAGATTCAAGGTTATAAGTTGGTTTCCAGTTCCATTCTTTTCTTGCTTCTGAGTCATCCATATTATTAGGCCAGCTATCAGCAATAGATTGTTTTATTGGGTCAACATCATAATCCATAACAAATTCAGGGATTTGTTTTTTTATTTCAGCATAAATCATTTCAGGGTCAAAGCTCATAGCAGTAACATTAAAAGCATTTCTATGTTTTAAATTTGATATATCAGATTGCATTAGCCTGATAGAAGCATTAATAGCATCGGGCATATACATCATATCAAGAAAAGTTCCTTTTTTTAGAGGACAAGTATATTTTTTGTTTTTAATAGCTTGATAATAAATTTCAACAGCATAATCAGTTGTTCCTCCGCCTGGGAGCGTTACATTTGAGATTATTCCCGGATAGCGGACACCACGGGCATCTACACCAAATCTTTTGTAATAATAGTCGCATAATAATTCTCCGCTAACCTTTGTTACGCCATACATTGTATTAGGTCGTTGTATGGTATCCTGAGGTGTATTATTTTTAGGAGTAGTCGGACCAAAAGCACCAATAGAGCTTGGTGTAAACACAGCACAGTTATTTTCGCGTGCTAGTTCCAATATATTATATAAGCCATTAATATTTACATTCCATGCAAGTTGTGGCTTGTCTTCGGCCACTGCTGATAGTATTGCAGCCAGATGAAATATGGTATCAATATTATATTTTTTTATGATTTTTTCTATCTCATTTTTATTTGTACAATCAGCTATTTCAAAAGGACCTGATTCAAGTAGTTCTTTACTTGGTTTGGTTCTGCGCCCTCCTGCAACAACATTTTCGTTTCCATATATTTTGCGAAGTTCAATTGTTAGCTCAGAACCTATTTGCCCCACAGAGCCGGTTACCAAAATTTTTTTCATAATATTATATTTTTTTTGAAAATTATTGTTAAATTGTTAAATTGCTAAATTGTTAATTTTTGGTTTGTCTAACTAATAAGCTGGTTTAACTCTTTTGGCAGTTTTTTTAGTTCAATAAAAATGTGTTGATATTCTTCAACTTTAAGCAGTTTTCTTACTTTTGATTTTTCGTTCCAATCATCAGGCATCAGTCGGGCGCCTGACCGAACTGCCTGATTCACTGAACCTTGGCTGTAACGATAAAACTTAATTTTATCTTTTTTATGATACCTACCAAAACCTTCTGAAATATTTGCGGAAACAGAATCAACTTTATAAGCTTTAATATCATTTAACTGTAAAAATCTCTTATTATCTTCCATTTTAACAATTTAACAATTTAGCAATGTAACCATTTAACAGTTTAACAATTTATTTTATTAGTTCTAATCCCTGAGTTGCTGATTCATCGTTTGGCTTCATTAAAAGAGCTTTATTAAATAAAATTTTTGCTTCTCTAAAGTTTTTTAGTTTATAGTTTGTCCATGCATACATAATAATAGAGTCATAATCAAAAGGATATAGATTAATTACTTTTTCAAAGTATGTTTTTGCTTTAGTATAATCTTCTTTACCATAATATATTAGACCCATTCTATAATTTACGAGTGAATTTTGCGGGTCTATTTTTATTATTTCAAAATATTGTTTTTTTACCTGTTCCCAATTGCCTAATGCAGAAGCAGGATAAACGCTGCCTAAACGTGCCTCAATAGAATAAGGTTTTAAGTTTATTGCCTTTTGATAATAAGGAGCAGATTCTGTAAAAAGTCCTGACATATAAAAAAGCCAGCCAAGTCGTAAATTAGTTTCATAAGATTTTTCATCATATACCTTTTTTAATCCATCAATAGCTTTGGAATATTCTCCTTTGGTTTCGTAATTATAACTGTCTTCAAATGCTTTTTGCAGAGCTTTTGTGTCCTGACTTAAAGCAGAGAAAGATGTAATTAATCCTATTATAAATAGAATAGTGATTTTTGATAATATTTTTTTTAAAGTTTCCATTTTATTCCTCCTATTATTGTTTGGTTAATATATTTTATATTATTAGTTGTTATATAATTATCAAGTGAAGTATAAGTTTTATAAGAAGTTCGTTTTTTAATGTTTTGATATCGCAAAGATAGTTCAATATTCTCAGATAGAGGCAAAATTAAAGAAATTCCTTTTCTTGATGTAATTTTATCAGGTATATTATAAATGATAAAACCGTTTTTTTCATTATAATTAGTTAAATTACCTAATGTTACAAAGCCCTCTATCCATATTTTAGGAAAAACTTTAAAACCCACCATTTGGTCAAAGATAAATCTATTTTTGTATTCATAAATGTTTACCAGTGTAGTATTTGTATATAAGTTTAAATTGCCTAATGGATAATAAACTATTGAAGTTCCTGTTTGAAATTGTTTTTTATCATTCAAATTTGAATATGTCTCAAACATACTTATTGAAAACAAAGAAATATTTTTTGTTATTGACAAAGAAAATAAATAATTATAAAAAGAAGTATTTTTTCTGGGATATTTATATATTATTGTAGGTTTTGGTTCCCATGGTGGATGATAAATAGTATATTTAGTTTCAATACTGGTAAAATTAACATTTATTAAATGAAATGCAGGAGTAATTTTTAGTCCGTTTGTCAAATGGATATTACTGGTTATATAATACTCATTTTGTTTTAGTTTATAATTATCTGTTCTGGCATTTTTATTGTTAATCCTTATTTGTTTGGTTTTTGAAATATTGATATTGCTATATCCCTGATAAACAGAGATATAGTTGTTAATATTACTTTTTATACCTAAGTGAGCATATAAAATATCATTATTTCTGTCCATTTCTCCACGAATATTTTCATATCCGTCAATATCAATATTTCCATTTTTTGAGTTATTATTACTAAATGTATATCCTGCTTCAGAATAGATGTTTTCTATTATTTTATTTTCTTTGATATTTAATTTTTTATAAAGGTTTTCCGAAAACTTTATTGACAATACCTTTGCGTCATCTTCTCTTCCTGAAAGCATATAACTGTAATATAAGTATTCTAATATCGTATTATTATCTGAGTCAAATTTCAGGGCTTTTTTAAAGTGTATTATGGCTTTTCTGTAATTTTTTTTTTCATAATAAGCTATTCCTAATCGTTTTCTTAAATAAAAATAATCAATATTATTTTTTATGGCTAATTTCCCTATATGTATTACATCATTCCAATCTTTTTTTAAATAACTGTTGTACATTTTTTCTTCAACAGTTTTAGAGTTGATTTGGCTTTTAGCTTTAAATGGTAAAAAAATCAAAACAAACAGTAAAAAAAAGATATATTTTATAAAAATTTTTTTAATAATATTCATAAGTTAATTTTTATAATTAGTGTCTGTTCATAAAGTAAGTGTTTAGTTTATAATGTTCAAGTTTGAGGCTTGCGCAGTCTTGAAAATCAGGAGCTTACTTTTGTAAATGACTGATTTTCAAGGCAAGCAAAACAAAGAAATTGGACATTATAAACAAACACTAATTAGTAAATCGTAGATTAGCTATGCTGGGAGCAACGCTTCAATGAATAACAAAACCTGATATCATGAAATGTAGTTTTGGTTGACAAACTATACTTTTTTTGGTTCTTTATTATACGCATTCAGTTTATGCCTTAACTTAACGACATTACCCGTTCATTCTATAATTTGTTATCCTGACTAATGCAGATTATTGTAAATTACTAACAAAATCTCCCCAAGGCAAAGATGTTATAACTGCACCAATAAATACCAAATAAATAATAATAGCTATTACATACAAACCTGAAATGCATAGTCCTATAATAGCACAGGTTTTTCCTGCTTTCGTGTTCTTTAAAGAACCTTCTGAATATAATTCAGGATGCTCTGCATACAATTTCATTGACTTACAGGCAAGAGACAAAGATATTATCCCTAATGTTATACCAATAATACCCCAACACCAGCAAAAAACAATTGAAAGAATACCCATGACTAATATTCCTGTGGAATTTGGTAAGGGCTGATTCATATTACCTGATGATGGAGGACTCATAATGGGCTGCGCATTATTTGTTGTGCCTTGATTTTCCATAATACTTATTTTTTTAATGAATAAATAATTTTAAAATATAATTTGCAATAATAATTAAAGCGACAAATATAAAAGAAATTTTTAAAACTTTAGCACCATTTTTTAATTTGAATATTAAATGCAAAATTAACAATAAAACCATTATAATCATTGGTATTAATGGAGGATAAATTTTAATGCTTTCTGATAAATTACCTTTCAAAAGCTCAATAAAAGATCTTTGCATACCACATCCGGGACATTCAATATCAAAATATTTTTTAAAAATACACGGTACTATATACTATTACTTTTTAAAATCTTGTTTTTTTAGCAAGTTTTTTTATACTGA
>CAZOSY010000149.1:0-6913 GCA_964582565.1 uncultured Bacteroidales bacterium
ACTGCTGCTATTTTTTAGTTTTATATTATTGAGTTGTTTAAACATTTTTGATTTTAATTCATTGTATTTGTTTATATAGATAGAGTCAACAGGATTAGCTGGTGGAGATTCTACTTTTAATGGGTCTGTTGGTTGTCCGTTTTTGTAAAAGCGAAAATCCAGGTGAGGACCTGTTGACATTCCTGTGCTTCCGACATATCCGATAATATCTCCCTGTTTAACAAAATTTCCTTTTTTAATACCTTTTTTATATTTTGACAAATGAGCGTAAGCAGTAGTATAAATGCTATTATGCTTAATTTTGATTTGTTTGCCAAAGCCACCATTACGTGCAACTTGTATAACAATACCATCGCCAAGTGCGTGGACAGGAGTTCCTGTTGGAGCAGCATAATCAACACCAAAATGTGGTCTTCTGATTTTTAATATCGGATGTAATCGGCTATAAGAAAATCGTGAGCTTATTCTTGTAAATCTTAAAGGAGCTTTTAAAAATGTTCGTCTTAAGCTGTTTGCTTTTTCGTCAAAATAATCACCTGTGCTGTCTTGCACAAAGTAGAAAGCATAAAAACTTTTATTAGCATGATAAAAGCTTGAAGCCAAAATTTTTCCTATACCAATGGTCTTACCTTCAACAGATATTTCTTCATATATTACTTTGTATTTATCTTGTTTTTGAAGTCCGTAAAAATCTATTGTCCATGCATAGATTTCTGATAAATAGATAGCTAAGTTTGGATTTGTTTTGTTTTCAATCATAGTATTCCATAGAGAAGATTCTATAATACCTGATGTTGTTTTTATTTCTGTCTTTACCTTTTTTTGTCCCATGTAAACTTGTATAGGATTTTTTAGTTTGAATATAATATAAGATACAGGAGTATTTTCATAAATAAAATACCATGCTTTTTGGACAGAATCGTTTGAAAGTAATATTGTATATTTATTCCCTGTTTTTATTTTTTTTACATCAAAAATATTTTCTGATTTTCTTGATAAAGAATCTATTATAGAATAGTCAATATTATATTTTAATAATATTTCTGATAAGTTTTGATTTTTTTTTATCAAGTCCTTATAAACAATCAGAGAGTCCGTAATAATACCATATTCTGTTTTATGTTTATTTTTTGTTGGAATATTTTTTTTATTTGGTGGAATATTATAATTATTATTATAGTAATTATAAATAATTATAAATAAGATTGTAGAAATTATTAAAAGAATGAGTTCAGGAAGTTTTTTTTTAAACATAATTTTTTTTGTATTTATTCAGGTATAAGGTATTAAAAATTATAATTTTTTTTGTTGCAAAGTTAAAGTTATAAAAAATAAATATAAAAAAGTCATCTTAAAAAGGGCTAAGATGACTTTTTTATGTTTTCTTCTATAAAATCTGAAAATTTTTTATCTGCTTATGTATTGTATTTTTTTATATAAATATGTTTGCCTTTTATATATTATTCAATATTCAAATATTTTTTTACCAAAGGTAAGATATCATCGCTTGGTTCAGAATATAATATTGTCCCTGTTCCTGTATCAAAGATATAAGTATATTTGTTTTCTTTAGCAACATCTTGTATAGCTTTTTTAGCTTTGTCAATAATAGGCGATAAAAGTTCCTGCTCTTTATCTTGCAGGTCTTTTTGAGCTGATGATTGAAAAGTTTGCAATCTGGTTTGCATATTTTGTAACTCTTCTGTTTTTGTTTGTTTTATCAGGTCAGTCATTGTTAACTGATTTGTTTGAAAGTCCTGATATTTAACATTAAGTTCTTTTTGCATTGCATCAAATTGATCTTGTAAAGTTTTAGCATATTCTTGCAGTTTTACCTGAGCAGAATCTTTGCCTGGCATTAAATCAAGTAATACATTAGAATCAACATGTCCAAATTTTTGCTTGTTTTGTGCATTTAGTATTAAAGAGCAACTTACAAACAATGCTAATAAAACAGTAATCTTATATATTTTTTTCATTATTGATTAATATTTAATTTGTTAATAATAATTAATTAAGTTGCAAATTTATAAAAAAAATTAAGAATAGATAAAAAAAACAATTAAATATATTTTTAAAAAATATTTGAATATATTTAATTATGTTATAACTTTGCAAATTGTTATGTTGAGCATTTATTATGAAAGATTTAAGTATCTTAATTTCAGGTATTGAATACAAAGTAAGAAAATTATTAGATCAACAAATAAAAATTGAATCTGAAAATTTTAAACTTTTAAATGAAAAAAAAGAATTATTAAATGTAATTGAAAAACAAAAAATAAATCTGAAACATTTAGAAGAGAAAAGCAAAATACTTAAAATTGCAAAGAACTTTGAAACAAACAAAAGAACAAAAGATGCTAAACATAAAATAAATGAACTTGTGCGGGAAATTGACAAGTGTATATCTTTTTTAAACACATAGATATTAATGGATAACCAAACTATAAAAGAAGAATTTCTGATAACTCTAAAAATTGCAGATAGACATTACAGAATGACTATTAAGCGTGACGAAGAAGAGCAATATAGAAAAGCAGAAAAACAAATTGATGAAAAGATTAAAAACTATGCTGAAAATTTTGCATATAATGACAATCAGGATTTATTGTCAATGGTTGTTTTGGAAGAAACTATTAATACTATAGATTATAAAAGTAATACTTTTGATAAAGAAAACAAAATGATTGAAAAACTTGTAGAGATAGACAAAGTTTTATCAAATCATATTAAAAGATAAAATAATCGTTCTTTGAAAATACAGAATTAAATTTTTTTAAAATTATAACCCGCATTAATTCAAAGCACAAGTTTATTAACCTTAACATTATAATTATTAGAGTTTAAAGCTCATAAATTCGTAGGACAGGCCTCACTTCCTGTATTGGAATTCTCTTTAAGAGACAGTGGACGTTCGAAAAATTTGGCAACTCTATCAGTGTGACTCAGAGGTTTATATAGACCTGTTGAATTAATTGCGGGTTATTTATTTTAATTTTTATTAATCTTCCTTAAATTTTTTTAAGGACTAAAACTAATATAAAATGAATATAATAACTATTATTGAACTAATTGCAGCTCTAATCGTTGGCTTTTTGATATCTTTTATGTTTTTTAAAAAAGCAATAGAGAAAAAAAGCCAGCATATTATAGAAAGAGCAAAAGAACAATCTGAAGTTTTAAAAAAGGATAAGATAATGCAAGCTAAAGAAAAATTTTTTCAGCTAAAAGCAGAGCACGAAAAAATTATTAACCAAAAAAATTATGTCCTTCAATCAAGTTCTAATCGGCTTAGGCAAAAAGAAATCGGCTTTTCTCAGAAAATGGAAAACTTACAACGAAAACAAAAAGAATTAGATGTTATAAGAGCAAGTCTTAACAATCAACTTGAAATTCTGAATAACAAACAAATTGAACTTGAAAAAACTCATAAACAACAAGTCAAACAATTAGAAACTATTACAGGCTTATCTGCTGATGAAGCAAAATCTCAACTTATAAAGTCACTGGAAGAAGAAGCTAAATATGAAGCAATATCCCAAATTCAGGATGTTGTTGAAGAAACAAAATTAACAGCTAATTTAAAAGCAAAAAAAATTATTATAGAGACCATTCAAAGAACAGCTACTGAAAATTCTGTAGAAAATACTGTATCTGTATTTAACATTGAAGATGACGAAATGAAAGGACGGATAATAGGTAGAGAAGGACGAAACATAAGAGCTTTTGAATCAGCAACAGGAGTGGAAGTTGTTGTTGACGATACACCCGGATCTATTATATTATCAGGATTTGATCCTATAAGAAGAGAAATAGCACGATTATCCTTACATAAACTTGTTACTGACGGACGAATACATCCGGCACGAATTGAAGAGATAGTTGCAAAGACAAAAAAACAAATAGAACAGGAAATTGTAGAAGTAGGAAAAAGAACTTGTATAGACCTTGGAATTCATGGGATACACCATGAATTAGTTCGTTTAATAGGCAAAATGAAATATCGTTCATCTTATGGACAAAATCTACTTCAACATTCAAGAGAAACAGCTAATTTAAGTGCTACTATGGCATCAGAATTAGGACTAAACGTTAAACTTGTTAAAAGAGCCGGACTATTACATGATATAGGTAAAGTGCCTGACAATGAATCGGAACTTCCACATGCCATTCTTGGAATGAAACTTGCAGAAAAATATAAAGAAAGTCCTGAAGTATGCAATGCTATTGGCTCACACCATGATGAAATAGAAATGACAAGCATTATATCACCTGTAGTACAAGCATGCGATGCTATATCAGGAGCAAGACCAGGTGTCAGACGCGAAGTAGTGGGAACTTATATCAAACGACTAAAAGATTTGGAAGACCTTGCCCTGTCATATCCTGGAGTAGTTAAGACATACGCTATACAAGCAGGCAGAGAACTCCGTGTTATTGTCGGAAGTGAAAATGTATCAGATGCAGAAGCTAAACAACTGGCTTATGATATATCACATAAAATACAAAATGAAATGACATATCCGGGACAAATTAAAGTTACTGTTATAAGAGAAATACGTGCTATAAGCTATGCTAAATAAAGTTTGTAACAAATCCTGTCAGAGTGCAAAGCACCTGACAGCGTTTAAAAACAAAAAAAAAACAATCAAAATCCAAACTCTGAAAGGTCTTTTAGACACTGTCAGGTTTTAAAAAAGCAAAATCCTGTCAGAACTCATAAATTAAATTAAAATATTAAAAAAAATGATACCTTTTTCTCCGCCAAGACTTGATAAGAAAGTAATTGACAAAGTTGTTGAGGTCTTAAAATCAGGATGGATTACTACCGGACCCAAAACCAAATTATTTGAAAAAAAAATTACAGAATATAGTGGGAATAAAGCAAGTTTGTGCGTTAGCTCCGGCTCAGCAGGACTGGAATTAATACTATTATGGTTTGGTGTAAAAAAAGGTGATGAAATAATCCTTCCTGCTTATACATACTGTGCAACAGCAAATGTGATAGTCCATTGCGGAGCAAAACCTGTGTTTGTTGATGTTAATAAAGATTTTGATATATCTGTCAAAAATATTGAAAAAGCTATCACAGACAAAACAAAAGTTATCATTCCTGTTGATTTGGCAGGATTCCCTTGCGATTATGATGAAATAAATGAGTTAGTTAAAAGAAAAGATATTCTCAAAAAATTTAATCCTCAAACAAAAGAACAAAAACAATTAGGGAGAATATTAATCTTATCTGATTCAGCACATTCAATAGGAGCAGAATATAAAGGCAAAAAAACAGGTTCTCTTACTGACATCTCTGTATTCTCATTTCATGCAGTAAAAAATCTGACAACATCAGAAGGAGGTGCAATATGCCTGAACCTGCCCAAACTTTTTGATAATAAAAACATTTATAAATGCCTATATATCAAGTCCTTACACGGACAGACAAAAGATGCTTTAGCAAAAACAAAAAAAGGAAACTGGAGATATGACATTATTGAACCCGGATATAAATTTAATATGACAGATATTCAGGCAGCTATGGGACTTGCAGGTATTGAACACTATGAGACAGATATGCTTGTTAAAAGAAAACATATCTTTGATACTTACTCGCAATTGCTAAAAAAATATAAATGGGCTCAATTACCTGTTTATGAAACTAACAAGAAAAAAACTTCATATCATGTATTTCTTTTACGAATAAAAAATATTAATGAACAAAAACGAGACAAAATAATTCAATCAATATTTGATAAAGATGTATCTGTAAATGTTCATTTTGTCCCTGTCCCTATGATGAGTTATTATAAAGGACTTGGTTATGATATTAACAATTATCCTGTTGCTTATGATAATTATTCAAGAGAGATAAGTTTGCCGGTTTATTATGACTTAACTGACAAACAAATTGAAACAGTTATTAATGCTGTTGTTAAATCTGTTGAAGAAAATTTGTGATAAAAAAAATAAAACGGATGTAAAATAATTATAAATGTTATATCCATTAAAATAACAGTAGAACTTTTTCGATGATTATTAAACGAATTTTTGATATTATTTTTTCTTTAACCGGCTTGATAATATGCTTGCCTTTGTTTATAATAATTTCAATTTTAATAATAGCTGATTCAAAAGGAAGCATTTTTTATAAACAAATACGAGTGGGCAAAGACAACAAAGATTTTCGTTTGCTCAAATTTCGCACAATGATGCCTGATGCTGATAAACAAGGACTTCTTACTGTAAGTAAAAGAGATAACAGAATTACCCGCACAGGCCATTTTTTACGAAAATATAAATTAGATGAACTTGCACAATTATTTAATGTGCTTTGTGGAAATATGAGCATTGTAGGACCACGACCGGAAGTAAGAAAATATGTTGAACTTTATAATGAGCAACAAAAAAAAGTGCTTTTGGTAAAACCTGGCATTACTTGTTTGTCTTCTGTTGAATATATTAATGAAAATGAAATCCTTGGTAAAAGCACTGATTTTGAAAAAATTTATATTAATGATATAATGCCTGCAAAATTAATACTTGACTTAAAATATATATCTGAACAAAATTTTATAACTGATATTAAGATAATATTTAAAACTTTGGGAAAAATAATCAGATTAAAAGATTAGAATATTGGAGCTATTTGTCGGTTCAAAGAAAATAATAGGGTGAGTAAGGTTTAATTTAGTATATTTGTACTATGGAAAAAGAGACGATATTAAAATATTTTGTAACCATTCATCACCCAGTATTGCAGAACTGAAAGATAAAAGATATTTATTTTAAAAGACAAAAGACAAAAGACAAAAAAATAAAATCAAAAATAAAGGGACTAATAAATGAAACAAGATTTGTCAGTCCGCCTTAGGCTCTTAGGTTTGCAAATTAAATTTTAATAAATAATTATGAT
>CAZOSY010000150.1:0-6902 GCA_964582565.1 uncultured Bacteroidales bacterium
CTGGTTTTAGCAAAGACCAAAAACTAGCAGCAATCATTACCCCTGCCGCAAAACCAAGCATTAAATTTAGAACCTTTTTATTAATTGATTTAAAAAAGAATACCATCGAAGATCCTAAGGATGTAACAAACCAGGTGAAAAGTGTTGCTCCTAATGCTAAGAGTACAGGATTGTAATTAAGTAACCAATCTATTTTCATATTCTTTATCCATTTTTCTTTCTTGACAAATATATATATCTATTTTCATTCTCCTTTGAATTATTTAACTGAGGGGGAATTCTTGCATTACACACAACTGTTGTATAAAACAAATTTGCCTTTGGCAAATTTATTTTATATACTAAATGTTATTAATGCAATATTTTGAATATCAACTCTTTAAGCAGTTCGCCTCCTGATGTGGAAATATTGTTAACTCCTTTTGATTTCATATCATATTCTCTAATATATGAAATGACAGTAATAATTTCTTTTGCATTATAGTTTCTGTAAGCTGTTTGAAAATCTTTTACAAAATAAGGATTTATAGACAAAACAGATGCCACATTATTTCGTGATTTATCGTTAAGACAATGATATATTAAAGTTTTGGAAAAATATATATAAAGAATTGAAATAGTAACAACCAAAGGGTGTTCTTTAGGATTAGATGCAAAATAATTAACAATTTGGTTAGCTTTAAAAATATCTTTTTTGCCAAGAGCATTTTGAAGTTCAAAATAATTAAAATCTTTACTTATCCCTATATTTTCTTCTATATGTTCCGGTGTTATCTCTGAATTTTTAGGAACATTTATAATTAATTTACTTATCTCATTTGCTATTTTGCCAAGGTCTGTCCCAAGATATTCTGATAATAATACAACTGCTTTTGGAGAGATTGAATATTCTTTTTGTTTTAAAAAATTTGAAATCCATGTTGGTATCTGATTTTCATAAAGTTTTTTTGATTCAAATGTTATTCCTTTTTTAGATGCAGACATAGCTTTTGCAAAAACTTTTCTTTTGTCATATTTTTTGTATTTATAGCATAAGACAAGTATTGTTGATTCCAAAGGATTCTTAATATAATGTATGAGATTTTTATTATCAAAAATATCTTTAATGTTTTGTGCTTCTTTAACTATAACAACCTGATAATTTGCCATCATTGGAAATCGTTTGGCATTGTTTACAATAGTTATAACGTCAGTATCTTTACCATAAAGTATAGTTTGATTAAATTCTTTTTCAATATCTGTAAGAACATTTTTTTCAATAAAGTTTGATATTTCATCAATATAGTAAGATTCTTCGCCTACGAGCAAATAAACAGAGTAATAAACTTTTTTTTTAATGTCAGCAATAATTTGTTTAAAATTCATAATGCTCTTATTTAGGAATTATATTTTAAATAATTATTTTTAGTCATTTGGCTTTGCAACCTGCCCAGTGAAATCCGCCTTAGGCGGATATTTCATCAGGGTCATTTATTGATAATGACTATCAATGACCATTAATGACAACTAATTATTGGTTATGTTTGATATTAATTTAAAATATAAGATGTTTAACTGTTAACCCATTATTAATTAGTTCGTTTAAAGAATCTATACCAATTTTAAGATGTTGTTCAACAAATTCTTTAGAAACATATTTATCACTTTTTTCTGTTTTAATTCCCGATGATATCATTGGCTGGTCTGAAACTAGCAGTAATGCTCCTGTTGGTATTTCATTTGCAAATCCAACAATAAACAAACTGGCTGTTTCCATATCTATTGCCATACATCTTGTTTTTATAAGATATTTTTTAAAATCTTCATCATGTTCCCATACTCGTCTGTTTGTAGAGTAAACAGTGCCTGTCCAGTAATCTTTTTCATGATTTCTTATTGTTGTTGACACTGCTTTTTGAAGGTTAAAAGCAGGCAGAGAAGGAACTTCAGGAGGGAAATAATCATTTAAAGTAACATCTCCTCTTATAGCGGCAATTGGTAGTATTAAGTCGCCTAATTTATTTTTCTTTTTAAGTCCTCCGCATTTACCGAGAAACAAACATGCTTTTGGAGAAATAGCACTTAACAAATCCATTATTGTTACGGCATTTGCACTTCCCATGCCAAAATTAATAATCGTAATATCTTTGTATGTTGCATTTGGCATAGATTTATCAAGTCCTTTTACAGGAACACGATACCATTCTGAAAATAAATATATATAATGATTAAAATTTGTTAAAAGAATATATTTTCCAAATTCATTAAGAGGCACACCAGTATATCGTGGAAGCCAGTTTTTTACAATCTCCTGTTTTGTCTTCATAAATATAATTTGTTAATAAACATAATTTTGCAAAATTACTAAAAATAAGTAAAATAATGATAAAAGCAATATAAGATTAAATAAGTTCATAATAACTGACCTCAATTGACATAATTTGCTTTACCCGACACAATCAAACATCAAATACTGAAATTTGGCATCACAGAGCAAGAAGATTTAAGTATTTATTTATAATGCGGAAATAGAGACAAGTGGCTATTCGCATCTACTTATTCTTTAACAATATTTTTATAATTTTGGTATCTTTCCAGTATTTCATTAACGAATTTATATGTTTCTGTTCCTCTGCAATATCCGTATCTTACAACAGGGTCTGTATAAAATTTTCTGTTTGATTTTTTAAGCAGAAAAAAATCAACATTATCTGACCAGACATCAGGATTTTTGTCATATTTTTTAGCTAATCTGCGTGCATCAAGTATATGCCCAAGTCCTGCATTGTATGAAGCAAGGATAAATTTTATTCTTTCCTGTCTGTAATCAATTTTGTCAGATAATTGTTTATCAAGATGTCTGATAAATTTAACTCCTGCAAGTATATTTTCTTCAGGCAAAGACAGTGTATCTATTCCATATTCCTGTGCAGTAAGAGGCATAAGTTGCATTAAACCATAAGCTTCTGCCCATGATTTTGCTTTTGGGTCAAATCCTGACTCCTGAAACATAAGAGAAGCCAGTAAACGCCAGTCCCAGTTGATAAGTTTACTGTATCTTTTTAAATAATCATCATAAGGAGATATTTTGCCTCCTTTTATTGAATAAAATTCACTGTTAACAATCTGTACAGACCTTTTGTTTTTGAAATATTTATTATATATTACTTTATATTTTCTTGTTTTTTTCAGGTCTGTCATCCAGTCATTAATTACAAGCATAAGAGAATCCTGATTTTTTCTTAAAGCCCATGCTAAATTCTGATGAAAGCTTACAGGTGTTTTTATGTCAATATTAGGGTAATAAGTTTTGTTCACAAGTGCAATATGTTCATCACATACCGTATAATCAATTTCACCTTTTGCCACGAGTGATATTAGTTGTTCTTCGTCATATTCCGATGACTCAATGATATGGATACTATCGCCTATTTCTTCTGACAGATTTCTTAATCTTTCAGAAAAAGAAGATTTTTTTTGTATATATATTTCTTTTCCGGCTAAGTCCAGTTGACTCCTTATTAAATGATTTTTACTCATTTTTTGTCCGGCCAAGTTGTATTTTCTTTGCACTAAAACCTGTCGTGTTTGGCTATATGGCTTGGTAAAATCAACTATTTTGCTTCTTTCTTTGGTAACAGTTAAATCAAGAGCTATCAAATCGCTTTTTTTATCAAGTAACCATTTAAAGTTTTCTTCTAAGTCATTGCTGACAATAAGTTCTAATTTAACATCCAAATGTTTTGCCAACAGTTTTAAAAGTTCGTATTGATAGCCCATAGCTTGTCCTTTATATATAAAATAGTTGGTAGAGTTACATTCTGTTGATGCTATTAGTTTGCCTCTTTTTTTTATTTCGTTTAAAGTAGAATCTTTTATAATATCAGAATCTTTTTCTTTGTTTTGGCAAGAGAATAAAAAGATAATAAACAAAAATGTAAGAGTTGTAATTAGTTTTTTATTTTTTGATAAGTGTAACATAAATACAAAGATAATAAATTTTTTGCTAATATGTAAAAAAATATTGAATTTTAAAGTTTTATTGGTCTAATACAACTTATTTCAGTATTAAGGAGGCTTCTATTAATTACTTCGCATCAAGATTTTCAGAGTATTTCATAGACGATGAAAATTTTAGATGCACTATCGGGATAATGCAAAAAAATTTGAAGAAGTATATGAAATACTCTGAAAACCCTTTGGGAACAAAGCTAATAAACAACCTGACTTCGTCAAAATATTTCTTAATAGCTACGGCTATTAAGAAATATTTGTGTCTCGCATCTTATTCATTATCTTTGTTTCTTGAAAGAAAGGAATTAATAGAAGCCCCCTTAAATATTAATTTTAGATTTTATACCATTAGTGTCCGACTAAAAATGAAATTAGAATTTATAATAGTAGATTCCTCACTCCGTTCGGAATGACAACTTCATTATGTTGGGAATTGTGGGTAAGGACGCGTAAAACGTGTCCTTACCCACACCCTGAACTCTAAATAACACTGTCATTCCGAGTGATAACGAGGAATCTCATAATATTTAGAAACGATTTTACCTAAATTTTTAAATTTGGTCGGACAATAGTGATTTTATACTAATATTTATTAACACTATTGTCAGATATATTTTAGAAAATTATATAAATCCCGTAGGATATTATCCAACGGGATAAATATAATACAGGTCGTATCCCGAATTAAATTTGTGACAAGCTCTACGGCACTTTTAAATTTATTATAGCACAATATAACCTTCTAATAAGATAGTATTTCCAAAAAATCAAAAACATAATAACATCAGTAACTTATAAATTATTATTACTTTTACGCCAATTATTTTATACTCTGAATAAAGACATATTTTAAATTAAAAAATGACAGTTAGCATTAAAAAAAATTATATAATTAAAATAATTTTTATTATCTTTATACCATTATTTTTTGTTGCCTGTGCTAATATTGTTGCTCCAACAGGCGGAGCAAAAGATATACAGGCGCCAAAAGTTCTGAAATGTGTTCCTCAAAATTATTCAACAAATTTTAAAGAAACTAAAATCAGAATATTCTTTGATGAATTTATAAAACTTAATAATATAAATAATCAATCTATCATCTCCCCTACTCTTGACAAACTCCCTGATTTTAATCTCAAAGGCAAATCAATAATTATCTCTTTTAATGAAAAATTAAAAGATAATACAACTTACACAATTTATTTTGGTGATGCTATTGCTGATATTACTGAAAATAATATTTTGTCAAACTTTCAATACGTTCTTTCAACAGGCAATTCATTGGATTCCTTAACAGTAAAAGGGAAAATTACAGATGCATTCACAACAAAACCCGAAGAAGATGTAATTGTAATGCTTTATAAAAACATTTACGACTCTGTGCCTTATAAAGAAAGACCTTTGTATATAACAAAACCCAATAAATCAGGCGATTTTGTGTTTAGCAACCTGAAAAATGGCATATATAAAATGTTTGCTCTTAAAGATGAAAATAATAATTATATTTATGACATGCCAAACGAAATTATTGCTTTTAAAGACAGTGTTATATCTCCTGAAATTATTGACACTGTAAGAAAAGACAGCTCAAAAAATACTATTTACAATCTGTTTTTGTTCAAAGAAACCGATACTATTCAAAAATTAATAAAAACCAATATCTATCATGAAAGAAAACTGACATTTATATTCAAACATCCGACTGTTAATGTGAAAATAACACCTTTAAACTGTAAATTTGAAAATAAATGGAACATAAAAGACCTTAATCCCGGAAAAGACACACTTATTTACTGGCTTACAAATGTTGATAATGACTCTCTTATACTGGAAATCAGAGATAATAATATTATTTTAGATACAGTAGAATTTGCATTAAAACATAAAACAAAAAGCAAACTTTCAGGCAAAAGAGCTGATATATCTGACAAATTTCTTTATAAAATAAATATAAATAAAAATAAAGTTTTTGACTTTTATAAACCTGTATTTCTTAACATTTCCCGTCCTGTAAAAGAATATGCTCTCTCAAAAATTGTCTGCCTAAGGCAGACTGAAACAGAAGATACTATAATAAAAGATACTATCAGACCTCAAATCAGTTTTGCAGACAGCATTTTAAAAAAAACAGAAATAAATTACAAATGGAAAGAATCACAGTCTTATCATATATTTATTCCTCCTTCAACATTTAAAGATATTTATAATTATACTAATGATACTATAAATATTTATTTCAAAACACAATCTTTGAAATATTATGGCACAATAAAATTAAATATAAATATTCCTGAAACTAAAAACGTATATATTGTTCAATTACTAAATGAAAAAGAAAAAATATTAAAACAGGATATAATAAAACAAGATGAGACAATAATTTATGAATATCTTAAACCTGCAACTTATAAATTAAAAATCATACAGGATTCTAATAATAACGGGAAATGGGATACAGGAAATTATTTAAAAAATGTCCGCCCCGAACAAGTTAAATATTATGACAGTATTATTAAAACCCGCTCTAACTGGGATATGGATATTGACTGGGATGTAGAATAAAAATATAATACTAATTTTACATCTTCACCAACTTAATATGCCGCTTGCGGTCTTTGGTTTCCAAAATGCAGTAATAAATGCCGGAAGACAAGACAGAACCCCTGATATTTATATTATGAATGCCTTTTGAAAGTTCATTGTTAACTAATTCCAATACCTCTATTCCAAAAGTATTGGTTATGTATAATCTCACATTAGTTGTTTCTTCTATGCTGAATATTATTTGTGTTGAGTTGTTGAAAGGGTTGGGATAAGATTCAAAAATATTTTCTTTTTGAGAAATATCATTAAGAATACTATCTTTTTTTAGTTCTTCATTAATATATTCTTCTGAATAAGGATAAGGA
>CAZOSY010000151.1:0-6857 GCA_964582565.1 uncultured Bacteroidales bacterium
AAAAAAGCCCTTCAAAAATTGAAGGGCTTTTTAATCATAATTTTTTACTAATGGTTTGTTTTAAGCAATTTATTAATACATACCTGGGGCGCCCATACCAGGAGCACCCATTGCAGGAGCTGCTACTTTATTTTCTTCTTTTTCTTCTACCAGCACACATTCGGTAGTTAAGAGCATACTTGCAATAGAAGCTGCATTTTCAAGAGCTATACGTGTAACTTTTGTAGGGTCAATAACACCTGCTGACAGCAAATTTTCATATTTTCCTGTTAAAGCATTAAATCCGAAATCATCTTTTCCCTGTTCAACTTTTTGAATAACTACAGATCCTTCAACGCCTGCGTTTTCAGCAATTTGACGCAGAGGTTCTTCAAGAGCTCTCTTAATAATTTTTATTCCTGTTGCTTCGTCAGGGTTATCTTCTTTCAGGTTATTCAGAGTTTCAATAGTTCTTATAAGTGCTACTCCTCCGCCTGGTATTATACCTTCTTCAACAGCAGCTCTCGTAGCATGCAAAGCATCGTCAAAGAGGTCTTTTTTTGTTTTCATTTCAACTTCGCTGGCAGCTCCAACATATATAACTGCTACTCCGCCTGATAATTTGGCAAGTCGTTCCTGTAATTTTTCTTTATCATAGTCAGAAGTAGTGGTTTCAATTTGAGATTTAATTTGATTTACTCTTGCTTTGATATCTTCTTTACTACCTTCTCCGCTAACAATAGTTGTATTTTCTTTGTCAATAGTAATTTTTTTAGCTTTTCCCAAGAGAGAAATGTCGGTACTTTTTTCTAGTTTATATCCTCTTTCTTCAGATATCAGAGTTCCACCTGTTAAAATAGCTATATCTTCAAGCATTTCTTTTCTTCTATCGCCAAAGCCGGGTGCTTTTACAGCAGCTATTTTAAGAGAACCTCTAAGTTTATTAACAACAAGAGTGGCTAAAGCTTCTCCTTCAATATCTTCAGCAATAATTAACAAAGGTTTGCCTGTTTCTACAACTTTTTCTAAAACCGGTAAAAAATCTTTCATCACAGAAATTTTCTTATCATATATCAGAATATAAGGTTCTTCAAATACAGTTTGCATTTTTTCTGCATCAGTAACAAAATAAGGAGATATATATCCTCTGTCAAATTGCATACCTTCAACAACATCAACAGTTGTTTCAGTACCTTTTGCTTCTTCAATGGTTATAACACCTTCTTTTTTAACTTTACCCATTGCCTGGGCAATAAGTTTTCCTACAGTATAGTCGTTATTAGCAGATATAGATGCTATTTGTTCTATTTTTTCATAGCTATTACCTACTTCCTGGGATTGTTTTTTAAGATTTTCCACTACTTTTTTAACAGCTTTATCAATACCTTTTTTCAAAAGCATTGGGTCTGCACCGGCAATAACATTTTTCAGTCCTGTTGCAACAATTGATTGTGCAAGGACAGTAGCGGTTGTAGTGCCATCGCCAGCAGCGTCAGCTGTTTTAGATGCTACTTCTTTTACCAATTGAGCACCCATATTTTCGGCTTTATCCGATAATTCAATTTCTTTAGCAACAGTTACACCATCTTTTGTGATTTGTGGTGCTCCGTAACTTTTTTCTATAATTACATTACGTCCTTTTGGACCCAAAGTAACTTTAACTGCATTTGTTAAAGCATCAACACCTTTTTTTAAAGAGTTTCGTGCTTCAATATCAAAAGTAATATCTTTTACTGCCATTTTATTTATTTTTTTTAGGTTTATTTATAATTAATTATTTTTAAATTTTTTGATAAGAGAATTTATACTATTGCATAAATATCAGATTCTCTCATTATAAGGTAATTTTTACCTTTAATGTCAATTTCAGTGCCTGAATATTTGCCATATAATATATTATCACCTATTTTTACATTCATTGGTTCATCTTTTTTGCCATTACCAGTAGCAACTACAACACCTTTTTGAGGTTTTTCTTTTGCTGTATCCGGAATAATAATTCCGCTTGAAGTTTTTTCTTCAGCCTGATCAGGTTCAACAAGAACTCTGTCTGACAGAGGTTTAATATTTAATTTTGTCATAAGTTTATATTTTTTTAATTAAATAAAAATTATTTGATTATAAATCAGCAATCCTTATGTTCATATATTATGCCAAAGTTAAAAATGTAAAATTTAGAGACATTTTTTCAGTAATATAATAATTTTATAAAAATGAGAGACAAAAATATTATAATATTATGACATTATGGCATTTATATGCTTTATCTGTTTGTATTTTTGTAATTTGTTTACCCCGTAAAATAATTTTGCATATTTATCCCGCCTGCTCCGTTGGATATGTTTTATATTCAACCGGATGAAATCCGCATTAGGCGAATATTTCACTGGGAGCAAAATTAAAATCTATAATTTTATTTCACAAGGTGAATTATTAATTAGTTACTGTATTTAAAGTTTAAAGTTTTAGGTTTCAAGCACAAAGCCCGAAGTTCAAACTCTAAACAGTCTTCTCTATTTTTCAGGGGACTGGGTTTCTTTTTGAACAGGAAATGTTTGAGGAGGTTGTTCAATAGGTGCAAGATTTTTAAACTCTTTCAGTTCAGTATCGGCTTTATTTGCATTTGTTTCTCTCGGAATAACAAATATTGATGACAAACTTAATACTAATAATGCAATTGCTAAAGTCCATGTTGCTTTTTCCAAAAAATCACTTGTTTTACGGACACCCATAAATTGATTGGAAGATGAGAAACTTGAAACAAGCCCGCCACCTTTTGGATTTTGAACTAATATAATAAGTGTTATCAAAACACAAATGATAAGAATTAATACAGAGATAAAAATATATGCTCCCATTTTATTTTAATTTTTGTCTGCCACAGGCGAATCTGCCTTAGACATGATTATTTTTTTTTATTATTTTAATTTGATTTGCAAAGTAATTAACTTTTTTTGGAAATTCCAAACATAATTTCTTATAAATTTTTATTGCTTTTAAATTATTGCCTTGGTCATAGTATATTTTGGCTAAGGTTTCGGATACAATATCGTCATTATCTATAACACTCTTATTGGCTATATCAACAGGATTAAAGAAATCTTTTCTTGGTCTGCCAATTCTTGGATTTTCTTTGATAAATTTGTCAATAAGTTTATTTGTTGTATTATATTTATTTTGTATATTTTCTTTTTGTGTTAAGGATATATCAGAATTTTTAATTTGCTGTGGTTTTTTTTCTTTTTGTATTTCCAATAATCTTTGTTCTAATTGCTTTTTTAATTGTTCTGTTCTATCAGATTTTGATTCTTTATTATTGTAAACACTATTATATTTTTTGGTCTGTTTTATGTAAATATTTTCTTTTTTAAAATTTTGATTTTTTATTATTTTATTACCTGTTTGATTTATCAGTTGTTTTAGTTTTTCCCTGTCAGAAGAATAAGCAGCAGCAATTTTGAGATTTTTGTTATAATATATATGATTTTCTTTATATAAATTTTTAATATAAAGCATATTTGCTGATTGGCAATAAGGAAAATATTTAATCAAATTTTCAATTACAGGTATAGTATTTTGGCTTAAAAGATTTGGGGATTGTATAAAATCTATGAATTGCTTAGAATTTATCATTTAGTATTACCAGTTTACAACAGATTTATTAAAAATATCTTCAACAAGTTCGTCATTTATTTGTTTAATCAAAGATTCTTCAACAGAAGATAAACTTTCGCTACTTGAATAATCAGCATATCTTGAAAATATTGTTTCAAAATTTTGTTTTTCATCAATATTATTAGTAAATTTAACTGATACAGAAATAGTTAAACGGTTTAAAGCTGCCATATCACTAGATTGAATAGCTACAGGGCTAACAGAATAATTTGTAACAGAACCCTGAATATTAAGATCTCCTGCTCTATTAACTAATGTCAAATTTGTTTGATTTGTAAATTTATCTTTTAATGCATCAGTAAAAGATTGGCTTAGTGTTGGCTGGACTAATGGAGCATTGTTGGAAAAATATTGTATTGAGATAGTTTTTACTTCGGGAGGAATAGAAGCTCCTGTAAAAGAATAAATGCCACAGCTTTGCAACAAAAATATCAGTGAATTAAAGATTATAAAATATAAAATATATTTTGTTCTCATCTGTTTATACTGTTGGATAGGCATCCTACTGCATTTATATTTTTGTAATTGGTTTGCCCTGTTAAATAATTTTTTTACACAAAATTAATCAGGCATTCGCCAGTAGCCAAATATGACTGCCTGATTATTTAACTGGGTGAATATTTTTTTATTTATTTTTCTTTGCTTTTCTTCCAAAAACAGAGAAATGAAAATATCTGTCAGGATTTAATCTCACATCTTCAAGTAATTTGTCAAGATTATCAGAAGAGGATTTTAACTGATTATAAATAGTATCATTATTAACTAATTTTCCTAAACCAGATTCTCCTTTGTTAATTTTATCAACGATATTTGAAATATCTTTAAGAGATTTATTAGCATTATTTATTGTTTTAACAATATCTGATTTTGCAACAGAATCACTAACAGAAGAAAAATTATCTATAATATTTGTTATATTCTTATTACTTTTCCTTATATTTTGAGTAATAGATTCAATATTAGAAAGAATATTTGCGAGACGTTTTTTCTGCTTAATTACAAGTGTATCAATACCATAACTTGTATGTTCAAGATTTCTTACAGTAATCTTAATGCTTTCAAAACTTTTTTTAAGGTTACTACGGGTATCTTCATTAAACACATATTGTATTACAGCCATAGCAGAGTCAATAGACAACATCAGGTCTTCGGCTTTCTTTTTTAAAGGCAACATTTGAACACTTACCTCTTCACGTAAACTACCCTCAATTGCTGATGCAAGAGTATCTTTATTTTTAGCATAATCATCAGAATTTTTAGCAATACCTAATTTTATATCTATTGCCTTGGAACCCATCAAATCAGAACTAAAAATTCTTGCAACCGAATTTTTAGGAATTAAAATATCATTGCTTACAGCAAGTTTTACTATTACCTTGTTTGATTTACCAGGATAAAAATATATGTCTGTAACCTGTCCAACATTAACACCTTTAATTGATACAGGGTTTGTATTAACAAGTCCGTTAACACAATCATAAACAGCATAAAATGTTCGATTATGCACAAAAAAATCTTTACCCTTCAAATAACTAATTCCCCATATAAGCGCACCTATGCATACAACAGAAATGACACCTATCTTAACTTCCTGTGAAATTTTTAACTTCATAATTGATATAAAATTATTTACAAAAATAATATTATTATTTTATTTTAACTTTTTTTATTTATATTTTTGGTGCTTTAATTAAAACAACTCATTATTTTATTACCAAACACCAATTATATCCTTTCCTATATCTTTTCTGTAATATTTACCTTTAAAATCAATAATTTTAGCATTTTTATAAGATTTTTCAAGAGCTTCTTCTATTGTATTTCCATAAGAAGTAATTGCTAATACCCTTCCACCATTAGTATATATTTTTTCTGTCCCGGTTGTATCAGGATTATTTTTTGTTACTCCTGAATAAAAAATTATGCTATCTGACACTTTGTTTAGTCCGTATATTTCTTTTCCTTTTTCATATTTTTCGGGATATCCTTTTGATACAAGCATAACAGTACTTGTATAGCGATTATCTGTTTCAAGTTTTTTGTCATAAAGAGTTTCATTTGCAATACCTTTAAATAAGTCAAGTAAGTTGGATTTTATTCTTGGTATTACTACTTCTGCTTCGGGGTCTCCCATACGGACATTGTATTCTATGACAAAAGGATTGTCATCAACATTGATAAGAGCAAAATAAATAAATCCTTTATATGGGATATTTTCTTTTTTCAGCCCGTTGACAGTAGGAATAATAATTCTTTTTTCAACTTTATCCATAAATATTTTATTTGCAAAAGGCACATGCGATATAGCGCCCATTCCTCCTGTATTAGGACCTTTATCATTATCTCCTATTTTTTTATAATCTTTTGCTACAGGAAGTATTTTGTATGATTTCCCGTCTGTAACAACAAATACTGATAGTTCTATTCCATTTAAAAATTCTTCTATTACAACTTTATTGCTTGCTTCACCAAATTTTGATAGCTCTATCATATTTTCAAGTTCTTTTTTAGCTTGTTTTATTGTATTGCAAATCAGCACACCTTTTCCTGCTGCAAGACCATCGGCTTTTAATACATAAGGCGGTTTCATGGTTTCCAAAAATGATAGTCCCTGTGATAAATTATTTTTAGAAAAGGTTTTATAATTAGCTGTTGGTATGTTGTGTCGTGTCATAAAATTTTTGGCAAAGTCCTTACTTCCTTCTATTTGTGCACCTGCTTTTTGAGGACCTATTACAGGTATTTTTTTTAATATATCATCATTAAGAAAATAGTCATTTATTCCGTTTACAAGAGGATTTTCAGGACCAACGATTACCATTTGTATGTTATTTTTAATAACAAAATGTTTTATTGCTTCAAAATCATTAACAGAGATACTGACATTAGTGCCACATAGTTCTGTGCCTGCATTGCCAGGTGCTATCCATAGTTTATTTGTTTGTTGCAAAGAGTTATCACAGGCAAGTTTCCATGCTATAGCATGTTCCCTGCCTCCTCCACCTAAAAGTAATATATTCATAACAAAATGTTTTGGTTTGCAAATTAACAAAATAAAATATTATTATATAACTATTTATACCAAATTAAATTTGGTTCATTTATTAATATAATCCTCAAAATAAATGTGATATTTGTGCGTTGGGTTTTAAATTTTTTCGTTTTTCTTATGTTGTTCGGTTTGTTCTTATGGTGGGTAACGG
>CAZOSY010000152.1:0-6847 GCA_964582565.1 uncultured Bacteroidales bacterium
AATATCCATATCCCCAATAGTGTTTGTTTATAAAATCAAAATATCTCAACTTTTTTTCCAAATAGTTTAATTATAAAATACATAACTAAAAATCCAACGGGAAATAATATCCATGAAGAAACTCCATAGGCAGAAGGAATTGTGCCAAAGATAACTGAAACACATCCAACAGTAACAGCATAAGGCAATTGTGTCCTTACATGTTCAATATGATTACACGAACTTGCCAAAGAACTCAGTATTGTTGTATCGGAAATAGGAGAACAATGATCTCCTAAAACAGAACCTGCCAAAATTGAAGAGACAACATTATAAAAAATAGATAATGATTCGCTGTAATCCATACCATAATTTTTTGAAATAAGCCATGATGCAGGTAATATCAAAGGATAAAGAACCGCCATGGTGCCCCACGAGGAACCGGTAGCAAAAGATATTAAACCAGCAAGAATAAATGTTAAACTAGGCAATAAAAAAGGTGAAACATTTATATTTATTAAACTTTGAGATATGAAATCAGCTGTGTGCATATTCTCTGTAACCAATGCCAGTGACCATGCCAATATTAAAATTAATATTGCTGTAAGCATTGTTTTAAATCCTTTTATCAAACTGTCAATACTATCTTTTAATGTTAAAATTCTTTGACCTGTTGTAAGCAAAATGGCTATAAATACTCCAAACAAAGAAGACCATATCAATGACTTATAAGAATCAGAACCACCAATAATAGTTGATAATTTTGTGGAAAAAGCAATATTATCATTGTTCCAGACATTTGAATCCCATCCTGTGTAAAACAACCCCGCAATAGTCCCAAATATAATTATTAAAACAGGAATTGCCGCATTAAACCATTTAGTATTATTATCTGAAATCTTAACATTATCTGAATTGCCATTATTATTAGTTAAATTAGATGCTTTAGAAACTTTTGCTCTTTTTTCAGCATAAAACATTGGACCAAAATCTCTTTTTTCTATAATTAATATTAACACAAAAATTAAAGCAAAGACAGGATAGAAACGTGTATTTAATGAATTGATAAAAACGTTGTAAGCACTTTCGTTAATACCAACAGAAGCTATACCATCATTAATATAGCTCAATTCTATACCTATCCATGTTGTAACAAAAGCTATTGAAGCTACAGGAGCAGCAGTAGAATCAACTATATAAGCCAATTTTTCACGCGAAATTTTTAGTTTATCGGCAACAGGACGCATAGTGCTGCCTACTACAAGAGTATTTGCATAATCATCAAAAAAGATGGCTATACCCAAAAGCCATGTCATAAATTGTCCTGACCTTGATGTTTTGGCATATTTGGAAAAAATGTTTACTACACCTCTCATCCCTCCGTTTTTTGTAATTAAACTGACCATACCACCAATTAACATAGAAAAAATAATAATAGATATATGGTTACTGTTATTTAATGACTGGAGTATATATGTGTCAGCCACAGCAAACAAAGCTTTAAAAAATCCTGCAAAAAATGATTGTCCCTGAAAGTAAAACATTATTAAAGTGCCTGAAAATATACCAATAAACAGAGCAGAAAAAACCTCTTTAAATAATAATGCTATGATGATAGCTATCAATGGCGGTATGATAGACAGCCAAAGAGGTATGGGATTTACATATTTTTTATATCTGAAATTATCAACACTAATATTAACATCTCCTTTTGAAATAAACTTATAATGAAAGCTTGCTGTTCCTTCCGAAACCTTTACTTTAATTAAATCACCATTAACAAAGACCTTTATCTCTTTGCCATTATAATATTTTTTTTGTTTGTCATTGTTAAGTATTAATTTAATTTCTGTTTTAACATTTTTTACTATAAACTTTGGAAACTCTACATTAATATCTTTTGATAAAAATACTGAATCTGTGCTACTTATAATATAGTTAGCTCTTACTTCGGATGAAATAAAATTGAAAATAAATAAAATTAAAAATAAAGTTTTAAAAAAGGACTTCATTAATTTATTTTTATTGGATGGTAATGTTATACTATAAACGGTTATAATTTACAGTCATTAATAATTCGTAGGCATTTAAAACTCATAACTTGTAATCAATACTTCATAATTTTACATCCTGTAAATTGACAAAAACGCAATTTACAGCCGTTGATAGTTCAGCATCTCTTTTACAGTTTTAACAATACCATCAACATCATATCCACATTCTTTATAAAGTTCGGATTGCTTACCTTGTTCAACAAAATAATCATGTATGCCTAATCTTTTTACTTCTGCATCTGCCTCATGCAGATTATCATTCATAAATTCAATTACAGCACTACCCATTCCACCGACAATAGTTCCGTCTTCTACAGTTATTATTTTTTTAAATTTTTTAAATATTTGACGCAACAAATCTCCATCAATTGGTTTAACAAATCTCAAATCATAATGTGCTGCATTTATACCTTTTTCTTCTAATATTTCACAAACTTTTATTACATGATTTCCAACACTACCTATTGTCAATATAGCAATATCTTCTCCATCTTTAATTTTTCGTCCTTTTCCTATCTCAAGTTTTTTAAAAGGGGTTTCCCAGTTTTTCATCATGCCATTACCTCTGGGATAGCGAATAGAAAAAGGGCATGATATCTCATCAAGTTGAGCTGTGTACATCATATTGCGTAGTTCTTCCTCGTTCATAGGAGCTGCTACAATCATATTAGGAACACAACGCATATAAGCAATGTCAAAAAAACCATGATGTGTTGCACCATCTTCTCCTACCAAGCCGCCTCTGTCCAGACAAAATACAACATGTAATTTTTGTAAAGCTACATCATGAATTACTTGGTCATAAGCTCTTTGCATAAAACTGGAATAAATATTACAAAAAGGAATAAATCCCTGAGTTGCTAAACCTGCTGAAAAAGTAACAGCATGCTGCTCTGCAATGCCCACATCAAAAACTCTATCCGGCATCTCAGCCATCATCAGATTTAGCGATGAACCTGTGGCCATAGCAGGAGTAATACCTATTATCTTATCATTTTGTCTTGCAAGTTCAATAATAGTTCTGCCAAAAACCTCCTGATATTTAAGAGGTTTATCTTTATCATCTGATTGTTTTATTATCTCACCAGTATCCTTATTAAATAAACCCGGAGCATGAAATTTTGTCTTTTCTTTTTCTGCCTGTAAAAATCCTTTACCTTTTACTGTAACACAATGCAAAAGTTTTGGACCAGGAAATCTTTTAATTTCTTTAAGAACTTTTACCAAATGAATAACATCATGTCCATCAACAGGACCAAGATATCTGAATTTGAGAGCTTCAAACAGATTACTTTGCTTTAATAAAGTTAATTTTATGATATGTTCTGTTCTTTGAATCATACTACGAATATGATATCCGTAATCTTTCTCACCACCCAAAAATTTCCATATCTTATCTTTTAATTTATTATAAGTATGAGAAGTAACTATATCTGTTAAATATTCTTTTAAAGCTCCTACGCTTTGGTCAATAGCAATATTATTATCATTAAGAACAACAAGTAAGTTGGTATTAGATACTCCAGTCTGATTTAAGCCCTCAAAAGCCATACCAGCAGATATTGAGCCATCACCTATAACAGCAATATGACGACGATCATTATCTCCTTTGAGTTTAGAAGCTACAGCCATTCCTAATGCTGATGAAATAGAAGTAGAAGCATGTCCTACTCCAAATGCATCATATTCACTTTCACTTATTTTCGGAAAACCACTTATCCCTTTATACATACGGTTTGTATGAAATACTCCTTTCCTGCCTGTAAGTATTTTATGACTATATGCCTGATGACCAACATCCCAAACTAATTTATCATAAGGAGTATTAAAAACATAATGTAATGCTACTGTCATCTCAACAGTCCCAAGGCTTGCACCAAGATGACCAGGATGCGTAGAAACAGTATCAATAATAAATTGCCTTAACTCTTTACAAACCTGAGGTAATTCTACTTCTTTTAATTTTCTTAAATCAGAAGGGAAATTTATATTCTCTAACAAATTATATTTTGTATCTTTCATTTTTTACAGACAATTTTTCTGTCTTTTTTAATTTAAAAAAACTGATACTTTGCGATTACTAAAAATTCGTAAATTTAAATATCACTAATTATTTTAACGCAAAAATATTACTTTATTACTTAATTACTTAAAAGTTCAACAAATTTTATACAATATCTAAAAAAAATTGTTTTTTTGCATACTATAAAAAAATTAATATGATGAAAAGAACAAAAATAAACAAACTTCTTAAATCAAAAGAATATAAAAGTATTGTAAACGTAAAAGGATGGGTAAGAACCAAACGTATAAGCAAAAATATAACGTTCATTAATTTGAATGATGGCTCTACAATCAAAAATATCCAAATTGTTATTGATTTCAATAATATAAATGAAAAAGAATTAGACAGGATAAATACAGGAACTGCTATTTCTGTTGACGGTAAATTATTAAAATCTAAAGGCAAAGAACAAAATGTTGAAATCCTTGCTAATCATATTGAAATATTAGGTGAAGCTGACCCTGATGAATATCCTTTGCAACCAAAAAAACATTCTTTGGAATTTTTAAGAGAAATAGCACATCTGAGGTTTAGAACAAATACTTTTGGGGCAATAACAAGAATAAGACATTCAATGATTTTTGCAATACATAAATTTTTTAATGATAAAGGATTTTATAATATTCATACACCAATAATAACAAGCTCTGATGCCGAAGGTGTAGGAAAAATGTTTAGAGTATCTACTTTAGATCCAAAAAATCCTCCTTTGTCTGATAATGGTGAAGTGAATTTTAAAAAGGACTTTTTTGGCAGAGAAACAAAACTTACTGTATCCGGTCAGTTAGAAGCCGAGCTGGCAGCTCTTGCATTATCACAGGTATATACTTTTGGGCCTACTTTCAGAGCTGAAAATTCAAATACTACCCGTCATCTTGCAGAATTCTGGATGATAGAACCGGAAATAGCTTTTGCTGATATAAATGACAATATGGACCTGGCAGAAGAAATGTTAAAATATCTCGTTAAATATGCTCTGGATAATTGTCCTGATGATATAGATTTTCTTAATAAACGACTTATTGAACAAGAAAAAAATAAAAAACAATCCGAACGTTCTTTAATGAACCTGTTTGAACGGCTAAATTTTATTTTAGAAAATGATTTTGCAAGAATTACCTATACTCAGGCAATAAATATATTAAAAAATTCCAAGGCAAATAAAAAGAAAAAATTTGAATATATTATCAATGACTGGGGCGTTGATATACAATCAGAACACGAACGATACCTTGTAGAAAAACATTTTAAAAAACCTGTTATTGTAACTGACTATCCAAAAGATATTAAAGCATTTTATATGAAACAAAATGATGATGATAAAACTGTAAAAGCAATGGATGTCCTGTTTCCGCAAATCGGAGAGATAATAGGCGGTTCTCAGAGAGAAGAAATTTATGACAAATTATTAAACAGGATGACAGAACTTAATATTCCAAAACAGGAAATGAAATGGTACTTAGACACACGCCGATTCGGAACTGTTGTTCACAGCGGTTTTGGACTGGGTTTTGAACGGCTAATGCTCTTTGTTACAGGAATGAACAATATCAGAGATGTTATACCTTTCCCAAGAACACCTAAAAATGCAGAATTTTAAAGAATGATGGAATTATTTGCAATAAGATAAGCAAAATTTTATAGTGCTTTTGTTTAAATATTATGTTGTGTAACAGCAGATTGTCTAAAAACCTTCAAATTTTCATAAATACTTCTCAAAAATAAAATGATTTGAGCAATAATCAAAATTTAATTACCCACTATATTTGACATAGAGCCAAAATTTCTAAAAAAAAATCTATTCTTCCCTAAATAAAAATTAAAATACTATTCAAAACCCATAACGAAAATTACCACAAAGGTGTATCAAACCGCAGTTCGTTTTTTAAATTTTCGTATTCACTATAATTTTTTATCTTCCTTATCAAACAGACAAAAGGGCATGGGCTATAACGTGTGTTAGGTTTTTGTGCTTTCTATTCTATTATTTCAAGGCAACCATAATCTTCATTCAAAAATAATTTTATTAAGTCATGTTGGTTTCGTAGAAATTTTTCTAAATTTTCTGTTGTCGTATTTCCAGTTCTAATCCAAATTATTTTTGGTGGAAAACCTTTTAAAATATTTAAGTCGCAAAAATCAGAATCAAAGGTTACGATTGCGTAGTCATTTTTTTTTGCATACTCAAATATTTCAATATCGGTTGAGTTTTCAAGTCCTAATTCTCTAACTTGTTTTGATTCCGGAAATAAGTCAACAATCCGCTTTATCAATTGAAAAGAAATATTTTGGTCAAAGAGCAATTTCATGATGCGTATAATTGTCGTTGTTCCTTTTTCGCTGCAAATGATAAGCAAGCGTTTATTTGATTTTCTGTTAATTCAGGGTAGTCATGAATAATTTCTTGTCGGGTCATTCCATTCGACAACCATGATAAAACGTCGTAAACAGAAATTCTTGTCCCCTTAATGATTGGTTTCCCGAATCTCTTTTCTGAATTTATTTCAATGTATTTATTAAATCGTATCATAATGCAAAAATATTAAATTATTTTTTCTTTATCCATTTTAGTATGGTTTTTCTTTGTATGAAGCACAACTTGTTTATACAACCAACTTATCCGCCTAAAACGGATTAAAATTGTTATTTGTTTTTTTACAAATATAAGTATTTTTTTTAATTCAACAATAAATAAATGCTGAATTCAAGTTACAAATGCAACTTTTTGATTAGACAAATTTAGTAATAA
>CAZOSY010000153.1:0-6806 GCA_964582565.1 uncultured Bacteroidales bacterium
CGGATATATCAACGGGCTAAATATTTCTTACAAGCTAAAACTTGTGCTGAACAACGTCACCCTAAACTTGTTTAAGGGTTGTTTCTGTATAGTTACATATTTTTTATTATAATTCTTTTTTTAATATTTTATTTAGTATATTTTTTTTTGTTTTTTAATTTATTTTTTTTTGTTTTTAACCACTTAAATTTTTATTTTTCTTTCTATATTTTAAAAAATACAAATATTTTTTTATAACAACTATTGTATTATGAACTTAAAAATGTATTTTTGTGTTTAATATTTTAATACTTTATTTATAAACAAAAAATGCAAAGAGATATGAAAAAAAATGTTATTATTATTGGCGCTGCCGGAAGAGATTTTCACAATTTTAATACATATTATCGTGGAAATGAAAATTATAATGTTGTAGCATTTACTGCTGCTCAAATTCCAGATATTGATGGCAGAAAATACCCTGCTGTTTTAGCAGGCAAAAATTTATATCCAAATGGTATTCCAATTGTTTCACAAGCAGAATTACCAGCTCTTATAAAAGAAAAAAATATTGATGATTGTGTATTCTCTTATAGTGATGTTCCTTATAAGAGATTAATGAATATTAGTTCTATTGTTAATGCTGCCGGTGCAAATTTTATATTATTAGGTCCTAAAGATACTATGCTCAAAAGCAATAAGCCGATTATTTCTGTTGGAGCTGTCAGAACAGGTTGTGGCAAAAGTCAAACATCAAGAAAAATTATTGAGTTATTAATGGCAAAAGGTTTAAAAGTTATTGCTATTCGTCACCCAATGCCTTATGGCGATTTAGCAGACCAAGCTGTTCAACGTTTTGCAACTATTGATGATTTAAAGAAAAATAAATGTACTATTGAAGAAATGGAAGAATATGAACCACATGTAGTTCGTGGAAATATAATTTATGCCGGCGTTGACTATGGAGCTATTTTAGATGCAGCTGAAAATGACCCTGATGGTTGTGATGTTATACTTTGGGATGGCGGGAATAACGACTTTTCGTTCTATAAACCAGATCTTACAATTACTGTTGTTGACCCTCACAGACCTGGTGCTGAATTAAGTTACTATCCAGGCGAAGTTAATCTTAGATTATCTGATGTAGTTATCATTAACAAAATGGATTCTGCTTCTCCAGAAGGAATTCAAACAGTGAGAGAAAATATTGAAAAAACTAATCCCAGTGCAATAGTAATTGATGCTGCTTCTCCTATTAGCGTTGATGATGCTTCTGTTATTAAAGGGAAAAAAGTATTAGCTGTAGAAGATGGTCCTACATTGACACATGGAGAAATGAAGATTGGTGCAGCAACTGTTGCTGCCAAAAAATTTGGCGCATCTGAATGTGTTGACCCTAGACCTTTTACTGTTGGACGACTTTCTGAGACCTTTAAAATCTATCCTAACATTGGCACTTTATTACCAGCTATGGGATATGGAGAAGAACAATTAAAAGACCTTGAAACAACAATTAATAATACTGAATGTGACTCAGTTATCATTGGGACTCCAATTGATTTAAACAGAATTATTGACATAAAAAAACCTAATACAAGAGTTTATTATGATTTGCAGGAAATAGGAAGCCCTGATTTAGAAGAAATTGTTAATAATTTTGTTGAAAAATATAATCTGAAAAAAATAGGCGTTGTTAATTAGTGTTTGCTCATAAATAATAAAACTCATAAATTACAAGCATCAACTTAGCGAAGTTATCTTACGAACATAGTGAGTAAATTACAAATAAAAATATACTAACTAAAACAGATGAAAAACAAAAGTTTAATCTCAATTAATGATTTTACTAAACAAGAGCAAATAAAAATTCTTGATGTTGCTGAAGAGTTTGAAAAAAATCCTAAACAAAACATATTACATGACTATGTAATAGCTTCTTTATTTTTTGAACCATCAACAAGGACAAGAATTAGTTTTGAAAGTGCTATCAATAGATTAGGTGGTAAAATTGTTGGATTTACAGATGAATCTACGTCTAGTGTAAAAAAAGGAGAATCGCTAAGAGATACCATCAGAGTTGTTAGCAATTACTCTGATTTGATAATTATGCGACATCATAATGAAGGCAGTGCCAGATTTGCAAGTGAAGTAGCATCTGTGCCAGTTATTAATGCAGGCGACGGAGCTAATCAACATCCAACGCAAACATTACTTGATTTGTATTCTATAAGGAAAACACAAGGCACTTTAGAAAATTTAGATATTGCTTTTGCCGGAGACCTTAAATATGGCAGAACAGTTCATTCATTAGTGATAGCTCTTTGTAATTGTAATTGTAATTTTCATCTTATTTCTCCTGTTGAACTAAAATTACCAAGCTCGGTAAAAATGTATATAAAAGAAAAAAATCTTAAATATTATCAATATACTGATATTAATGAAGCAATTCCAAAAGTTGATATATTATATATGACAAGAATTCAAAAGGAGCGATTTACTGACCCAATGGAATATGAAAAAGTTAAGAGTTCTTATAGTTTAAAAAATAATATGTTATATAATTCTAAAGATAATCTTAAAATTTTACATCCTTTACCAAGAGTAAATGAAATAGATGAAGATGTTGACAGTAGCCCTAAAGCATATTATTTTCAACAGGCATTAAATGGTGTGTTTGTAAGGCAAGCATTGATTTCTTTAATATTAGGTTTAAAAAAATAATAATTTGTATAATGAAAAACGGTAGAACAAAAGAAGAATTAGTAGTTTCAGCTATTGATAACGGAACTGTTATAGATCATATTCCTTCAAAGAGTGTTTTTCAGGTAATAAAAATCCTTAATCTTGAAAAAACTGAAAATCAGTTTTATTTTGGAACAAATCTTACCAGTAAAAAATATGGCAATAAAGGTATTGTAAAAGTACGTAACAAATTTTTTGAGATTGAAGAAATAGATAAAATATCATTAGTTGCTCCTATTGCTACTATTATTACAATTAAAGATTTTAAAGTGATTAAAAAGAAAAATGTTCATATTCCTGACCATGTTGTTAAATTTGTAAAATGCTTTAATCCAAATTGCATAACTAATCATCAAAATATTACAACCAAATTTGATGTAATATCAAAAGATAAATTGAAATTAAAATGTTGCTATTGCGAAAAAATAACAACTAAAAAAAATATGGATTTTATATAATTATTAACTAAAAAATAAAAAAATTATGAAAAAAATTACATTAACATTACTCATAGTATTTTCTTTTTATGGAATAAATACTTTTGCTCAAAATCCTCCTAAAAAAGATAAAGGGATATTTAAAGAATATAAAGGTGGATATTATAAAAATACAATACTGAAAAGTATTAAAGAGTTCAATGAAAAAGACAAAATCATAAAGTCAAACAAGAGTTTTAATCTTGATTTTACAGGAAAGGATATACCTAATTCTGTTGGGCTTTATAAAAAAAATTGGTATAACAAGCCCATTTCACAAGGAAATGCAGGGACGTGCTGGTGTTATTCCACCACATCATTTTTCGAATCAGAAATTTATCGTCAGACAAAACAAAAGGTAAAACTTTCGGAGATATATACTGTTTATTGTGAATATGTTGAGAAAGCACGACGTTTTGTTAAAGAAAGAGGGAACTCTGCTTTTGAACAAGGGTCTGAATCAAATTCTGTAACAAGAATGTGGAAAAAATATGGCGTTATCCCTTATAAAGATTATACAGGATTAAAATCGGGACAGCAGTTTCATTCCCATGCAAAGATGTATAAAGAAATGAAATCTTATTTAAATTCTGTTAAAGAAAAAAATGCATGGAATGAACAAGAAGTTATTTCAACCATTAAATCTATTATGAATCATTATATAGGTGAGCCACCAACAGAGATTACTGTCAATGATAAAACTATGACGCCAAAACAATATCTTAAAGATGTGCTTAAACTTAATCCTGATGATTATATTGATGTAATGTCTTTAAAAGAAAAACCATATTATGAAAAAGTAGAATATGAAGTTACAGATAACTGGTGGCACAGCAAGGAATATTATAATATTCCTCTTAATGAATGGATGAATATTATAAACAAATCTATTCGTAAAGGTTATACAATAGCTATTGGCGGTGATGTATCAGAAGCCGGCTTTGACAGAGACACTCATGCTGCTGTAGTTCCTGACTTTGATATACCATCAGATTATATTGATGAAGATGCTCGCCAGTTTCGCTTTAGTAATAAAACAACTACTGATGATCATGGTATGCACCTTGTAGGATATCTTGAAAAAGACGGGAAAAATTGGTATCTTATAAAAGATTCAAGCTCCGGTTCCCGTAATGGAGACGTTAATGGTGAAAAATTTGGATATTACTTTTTTAGCGAAGATTATATGAAACTAAAAATAATTGATTTTGCAGTTCATAAAGATATGGTAAAAGATATTTTGAAAAAGATGAAATAATCATTGAATTATTATTAATAACGACGAAGCCAAATGACTGTTAATGACGGCGAGATAAATATTTTTTTTTATAATCCTTTCTAAAATATCTCAATTCAGATATTACTGCTTTTATGCTGTAGCAGAAATATTGAAATAATATTTTGCGGAAATCTTTTTTTGAGTATTTGTTTGTTTTTGGATTAAGCAATATTTGTAAATATTCATTTGAGATAGATTTATAAACATCTTTTCTAAAAAATTTATAATAATCATAGTTTAATATTTTTTTTAATATCTCAATATTGGATTTTTTAAATGCGTTTAGTTCCTTTGTTTTTGAAACTCCTTTAGAATGCTCATTATATACTGACCATAATTCATTGAAATACTTAAATTTATTATTCTTTATAATAAATAATTCTACTGCCCAGCTCAATGATAAAGTTGTTCCTTTAAATATTTGAATAAAAGACGAAAGGTCTTTATTTCTGAATACAAATGAACCTGTCGGAATAATATTTCGTTGAACTAAGTCCTGTGGATAAAAATCAGATTTGTATTTATTGGATTGAGAATAATATTTAAATTCTTTAAGTGATTGCTCTTCTGTTTGTTTGTTTGCAGGTTCTGTATTTATTATTTTAGCATCGTGAAAACAACCGTTATAGTCAGGATTTGTTTCTAAAAAATCTATCTGTGTCTGCAATTTTTTATCATAAATCCAGTAATCGTCACCTTCAAGTATTGCAATATATTTAGCTTTAAAACTATTAATAATTTTTTCTGCACTTTTGAATACACCTTGATTTTTTTCGGAAAATATTAAGTTGATTTTGTCTGGATATTTTTTCTGATAATCTTTTAGAATATCCTGTGTTTTATCTGTTGAAGCATCATCACTGATAATTATATTATAATCAAAATTTACCTTTTGCATCAATATACTGTCAATAGCTTTGGCAATAAACTTTTCGTGATTATAAGTAAGAATACCAATATTTAACAGTAATTTATTTTCTGACATTAATATTTTTTTTTAAAAACAGAAGTTAAATTTTAGTATAAAAAGATGAGCAAAAATACTTAAATTTTGATTGGATTTTTTATAATCTGCATTATTCATAAATCAAAATATATATTATTATCATTAGCCCCGTCTTTTAGAGCAACATACACTTCTGCGAAATTTTTAGACCATTGGTATTCTACCTATATCTTTAATATTACAAGAGGATATCTTGCGCCGGCAGATATAGAGTCATAAATACATAGTTATAAGAAGTGTTTGGTAACCATAATCAGATAGAGATAAAAAACCATTTTATTTTAATCTTTTGGTGTGCAGATCTTTGTACTGTTGATTTAATGAAATTCTCAATTCTTCTTCACTTATCAGCGGTTGTGCTATTTTCTCAAGTATTTTAGGCGAAATTCTCCCAGATTTAATCATCTCATTGCCGGCAAGTCCTGCCGCTTGAAGCACCTCATTACCCTGCACGGTAACTTTGCCTTTCTTACGCATAAAATCGGCATGTGGCCTCAACACAGATCCGCCATACTCTACTGAGACGTCTTCCGTAAATTCGCGTATTACACGTTCTACAGTTATAAAGTTGTCTATTTCCCACCAACCACATGTTGCCAACAGTATAATCTGACGAATGTTGACATTACTGCGGAACCTTGTCCGTGTACGTCCTTTGCGAGTATGAATAAATGAACCTATCAACGGGTATAGTCGATTTAAAAAAATTTGAAATGCACCTGGTAATGGAATGTAGACCGGAGTCGCTAATACTAAAATTTCCGCTTTTTTTATTCTTGGGTACAGCATGTCCATATCATCCTTATGAATACACTTACCCGGTACTACATTCCAGCAGTAGAAATCACCAATACATGATTTCATTGCAAGCTGACTTGAATATACTTTATCCACAACCGCTCCGGCACTCTGCATACCATCTAGGAAAGCCGATAGCAATAAATTCGTATTGCCCTTTTCAAGACGAGGACTTCCATTAACAGCAAAGACATGTTTCATTTTTATATCCTAATGTTCAACAGTACATAATGATAAATTTAAAGTATGATTTATATAATCATCTTATTACATACTGAAAATGTTATTTATTTTTAGCAAATATAGTTATTTTAAAATTTTATTTTAAAATAATAAAGAATTTTTATTAAATATGTAATAAAAAAGGTACAATGGAGAAAAAATGATTGCTGATTTTGTAATAATACCCGGTTGATTTTAAAAAAAAATTATTTTTTTGTATAAAATTGCATAAGATACAAATTCTTTATCATGGCTTAATGAAATTTCAATATCAGATTTTAATTCATTAATTGATATAAACGGA
>CAZOSY010000154.1:0-6789 GCA_964582565.1 uncultured Bacteroidales bacterium
TATGATGATTGTAATAAAATGATGATGCATCAGGATTTACAGATATATCACCTGTGCTTGTAAGAGTATTACAGGTATGGCTAAACTTATTACCTGCTGGTCCACAAGGATTATCATTGTTACAATATCCTTGATATAAAGCAATACGACCAGAAGTAACAGCAATATCAGAAATAGAAACATTAGAATATTGGTTACATAAAAATTGCAGACCTGAATAACCTAACTGGGCAGCAGGACCAGTAAATCCTCTCTCACATAATGCTCCTGTATTGGCATTTTTGCCCTGTGCCTGTGAACCAATGATTAAGTCATTAAAAGTATTATTATAAACTTCATTGGCATTTGTTCCTGAATTATTAACAACAATTCCATATTTTCCTGTATGAGTAGTAAAAAAGTTATTTTCTTCTACTTTATAACCACTACAATGTTCAAGATAAATACCAAAAGATTTAGCTATTGGCTCATCATATTCATAACCGACATCAATACTATTTTTTGTAACAGTAGCATTATTTATTCCTCTTAGAATTATTGCATACGAGGTGTTAATAAATTTGTTTCCATCAATTGTTAATGGTATTGCAGGGTTTGTATTACTGGCATAAATGCCATAATACAGGTTTTCAAAAGTATTTGGTATCAGAGCATCTTCAGGGCAGGGTAGCATTAATGAAGAGCATAAAGGTTTTACATTATAACTTGCATCATAACTCATTATTCCATTACCTGTATAATCAGTATTAGTATTTCTGAATGTATTGCCATATATACTTATTCCGTCAATGTCATATAATCCAATAAATTCATAAGGCGGGTTTGATATATCAATATAATCATCAGTTGTTTCAAAAGTGCAGTTTTTTATATCACCTGCATTAGCCATTGGTGCTCCTGTAAACGGATGAGAATTATGATAAGGACCAAACCAGATGCCATTTTTGTTGTTTCTGAATGTTGCATTATTTGCCTGAATGATTCCGCCTGTATAGTTCCAGTCATCTATTCCATCAATAGTTTTTATAGTACGTATTGCATCTATAGCATTTTCAATTATTGCTCCGTTTTTTAAAATTATTTTTCCCTGAGCTCCCGATATATATTGAGATTCGTCTCTATTGCCCCAGAGTTCTATGCCTTGCCAGAGATCATTGCAAAGATTAGTATTTTCAGGATTGAATACATTACATGTCTGGTTACGGTTAATATAGATATGTGTTAATTTACCTCCATCAACAATCAGAGTTGCACCAGGTTCTATAATAACTTTTGCATTTTTGTTGAATTGAGCTTCACCTGTTATTGTAAATGTATTGCCTGATGCTATTCTTACATTACGGTTAAAAATATGCCTGCCGCTTAATGTGGTATTTGCGTCTATAATCAATTCCTGCTCATCTGTATCACAATAATATGATACGCTGATATCTTTAGGGACAATATTGATAATTTTAGTGCTTTTACCAAAATACTCTGATGGGGAATGACCTGCAGGGAGACAGTTCAACGTATTGCTTGTATAGTTTTTTAAAGTTATCATATATGTTCTATTCCCCATTAGCTCACCATAATGCTCAATTTCAATGACTGGTGGTAAGTCGGGATAATGGTCTTTTTCAAATTTTATAAGATCTAATGCTCCTATAATTTTAAGTTGATACACTTCATCGGGAGTTAATTCATAAGAACGTTCTTTATTAGATAATTCATTCTTAATGGTTATGGTAAAACTTCTGTCGTAAGAATAACTTGATGCAGAGGTCATATCAACTGGTTCGTCAGGTGAGTAAAGGAAAATATCTTCACAGGGTAAAAAATATTCAGCAACAGGACCACCACAATAATAATTAAAGCGGTATATATGAAAATCACATACAGGCTGACTCTCCATATATGGTTTTAGATAAAAAGTTTTAGAAAGAGAATTTGATAAATAAGATAATGTTACAGTATATAACTCACCTTCTGTGAGACACATGGAATATTCTTTACAGAACTTTCTTATATCAAATCTGCCTATACTAAAGCCAGGAGTATCCTGATACCAGTAGCTCCAAATAGGACCATAAGAACAATAATCAAATAAAGCTTGTATGATTTCACCTGTGTTGTTATTTTGAATCTTCATGGTAAAATCATTTTGTGTAAAACAATTAGTGCATAAAACGCTCATTGAACCGTCCAGAATAATATCTTTTCCAGGGTCAATAACATAATCATAATCAGTATTTTCTTTAGAATGCTCTTTTAACCCTCCGGTAATATATTCGTTCAGTGTAAAATTCAATGTTTGTGTGCATGGTTGGATATATATCAACTGCGAATATGAACTAATAGCATTTCCTATAGCATTTTCTGTAGTCATGGTTATTTTATAATAAGAAGATACTGTAAGATTAAAACCATTATTAGTGCAGTAGTGGTCTATATCAAAAGTTCCAAAATCGTCATTAACAGTGGCATCTATTCCTGTCCCTGTTGGAGTTCCAAATTGATTGCAGGGAACTAAATAGATATGATAAGTATTTTGATATGATTGACTTTCATTATTTACTATCACTATTCTTGTTTTTCCATTATTATAATCAATATTAACAGGGTCTAAAGGGTCTGATGGACTGTTACCATTAACAGTAAAATTGATTTGGTAAGAACATGGAACTAAGTGTATAAGCTGGCTCTTGCTTGTATAACCACTATTGTCAGCTACAGTAATTTTGTAATAATTATACGGATCAAGTGTGAAAGCATCACAAAGCATGTTTAAGTTAATATTACTTACATCAATTTTTTGTCCGTAATATGGGGCACCATAATAAGGAGCACCATCAGTAACTATTTTTATTACACTATTTATAATATTCCCGCTTGGTTCTTCAATATGTTCAACAGTTATTTTATATTTATGATCCGGCATATAGCTTTCCGAAGCATTAAGTTTCAGATTTGATGTACTATATACGTCAATAGACATGTCAATAGGCATATCCTCATCATTTCCGCATGGTATTCCATTTATTGAAAAATAAGGGTCAGGCAGAGTATGGTCAGGTCGCTGATAGACCCTTATATAATCTATATCCATATGTGCCTGAGAGGTTTCTTCAAGATACCAATCATTAGGATTCCACCCCTTTTTCCCTATATCAACATATATTATTACACACATTTCGGTTTGTGGTATTATCACCTGTACCGGACTTCCTCCTAATACAGGGTCTGTGTATGTATCAATATCTTTTATGATTTTTACCGGTTTATTATTTATGTACCATACAAGTTTATTAGGTTCCCATTTAAGTGCATAAGTAATCCATGTATTACTAAAAGATTGTCCCGGTAATGCATATACCCACTTACCTGGTGCATAATGAATACCATTGCTTCTGAAATGATTGGAAAGGAGCATTTGGTCATTAATGCCACTTTCAAAAATATCTATTTCGTTCCATATTGCAGGTAGGGACTGTTCTCCGGTAAATAACCAGAAAGCCGGCCACAGGAATTTCCCTTTAGGCAGGCGACAACGTATTTCAAAGTAGCCATATTTAAATTCTCCATTAGCAGGAAAAATTTCAACAGTTTCTGAATTTGTTTCAACTGAAACAGGGTTTGAATTAAGTTCAATTGAACTATAATTTTTGCGCACAGGGTATCTGGGGCTATTATAATATCCCAAATCAGGATGCTCAAAACCATCAGGTTCATACTTTGTCCATATCTTAATGTAATTATCTGCATCATCTTCAGAATAAACTGTTGTCTCAATGTTATCTTTTTTGCAGTAATGAGGTGAGTTATAGTGTGCCATAGCCCAAGAAGGACACCAGTGCCATTTTTCATTCAGCATATCCAGGTTTGGGTTATCATGATTCGAACCTGAATAAGGATTACTAATATTTGCATCTTTAAATTCGTCGGAGATTGGTTGCTCCCCCCAACCTGGCTTAGTGTTAAGGTTTAAAACACTTTCTTCAAGGTTTACATAGGTTTTTTGAAGTTCTATATTCTGGCTTAATACTGTAAGACAAATTAAGCTAAGTACTGTTATTATTAATAAATTTTTCATAGTATTATAGATTTATATGAATAAATACATTTATTTCTCAATAATTATCTTTTTATTTACAATGTTATTCTTATCCCTTAATTGGAGTATATAACATCCTTCATGCAAAAAAGAAATATTAATTTTGCTCTTTACTACGTTTATATTTTTATTGTATAACTCTTTACCTGTTAAATCATAAATAAGTATATCAGTTAATTCAGAATTGTTTGTTTTTATTGTAAAAATCCCGTTTGAAGGATTAGGGAATACTGAAATATTATCTTTTAATGATGGTATTTCATTTATATTAATAGGTATATCAGCAGAAGTTTTACCAATTATTATTGTATAGTCATTATTAGAAGAATTTTCTTGATAGTTAGCTATAAAGTAAATATCATTATTGTTATCTAATGTTAACTCCTGTGTCCATATCCAACCGGAACCAGTTTTAGCATATTGTCCGGCTTTTAATACATTACCATCTAAATCCATTTTTACAATAAACATAGATTTCCCAAAATAATCTTCAAGTATTATACCATTAAAATTAAGACTGTCCATAAATGAACCCAACAGGTATAAATAATTATCTCTTATAAATAAAGATGCACCGAAATTACTGGTTATGTTAGTTATATTATGTGATGTGCCTATTGGTTTAACCCATTTAAAATCTCCTGTGCTGTCATATTTTGCATAATAAGCATCAGTCCATGCATGACTAAATATTATATTTCCTCCAAATTGAATATTATCTCCTTGTATACTTCCTGTTAAATACACATTATTATCATTATCCACAGAAATATCAAACCCTTTATCACCAGCGCTGCCACCTGCTGTTTCAACCCATTGCAAATCACCATCAGAACTGTATTTGACAAGAAATATATCATAACCATAAGGTTCTATCATAATAGTATCAAAATATGCAGTATTATTAAATTGTCCTGTAACAAAGATATTATCCGAATTATCAGTTTTTACAGAAGCAGGTTCACATGATGAACCGCCGAGTTCTTTTACCCACAAAAAGTTACCATCAGAACTGTATTTTGCTAGAAATCCTATACTTGCGTAATAATAATACCAGTATGGATAAGGATATGTTACAAGAGCAGAATCCAGTGTGGTAATAACAATACTTGTATCAAAATATTGAAGTTCTTCTATACAACGACCTGTTATAAGGATATTATTTTCATTATCAACTGTTATATTATGTACTGGATTACTATATCCTGAGATATAAACACCTGTATTACTCTTTGCCCATAAAAGATTGCCATCTGTATCATATTTTGCTATAAACTGATTACTACAGTAACCTGTATCGGCATGATTAGTGTATAATATTGTATCGCCAAGGTCAATGTAAAGATAATAATTACCTGTTACACACAAATTGTTTTCATGGTCAAAACACATTGCGGTTATTAAACTACAGTATCTATACCATTTTACCCAAACAAGTTCTCCGTCAGGGCTTAATTTTGCTAGAAAAGCATTGTCTTCTACGCAATTCAGTATAGTATCAATAAAATAAACAGTATCTTCCAGTCTTCCTCCTACGTATACATAACCTGCTGTATCAGTGCATATACTACGTCCTTCATTAGACCGCTGCCCATTATGTATTGTATGTTTCCAGTCAAAAATAAGGTCTTGGGAAAAACAATTAAAACTTATTGCAGCAAAAATCAGTGTTAAAAATATTTTTGGTTTCATAATAAAAAAGTTTTATTAATAAAAAAAGCGTAAATATAATAAAAAAAATTGGTTTAAGCAAAAAATTTATTAAAAATATCAAAATTATTTTTTGTTATTGTAGCATTATTCACACCTTTTAAAGTTATACTGCCGAAATTGTTATTAAAAATGTTTCCATTAATTGTTACCGGAATGAAATTGTTTGAATGAGCAGCATAAATGCCATAATACAGGTTTTCAAAAGTATTTGGCTGATATTCTGTGCAGGGATATATTGGTGAAATACATAATGGTTTAACATTATAGCTTGCATCATAACTCATTATTCCATTACCTGTATAATCAGTATTAGTATTTCTGAATGTATTACCATATATGCTTATTCCGTCAACATCATATAATCCAATAAATTCATAAGGCGGGTTACTAATATCAATATATTCAGATGTTGTTTCAAAAGTGCAGTTTTTTATATAACCTACATTAGACATTGGTGCTTCTGTAAAAGGATGAGAATTATGATAAGAGCCGAGCCATATACCATTTTTATTGTTTCTGAATATTGCATTATTTGCCTGAACAATGCCTCCTGTATAAGCCCAGTCATAATCTTCATTTCCATCTCCGTCAATATCACCAAGTGACTTTATTGTTCTTATAGCATTTAAAGCATTTTCTATAACTGCCCCGTTCTCCAAAACAACTTTGCCTTGTGCTCCCGATATATATTGAGATTCGTCTTTATTGCCCCAAAGTTCTATGCCTTGCCAGAGATCATCACAAAATGTTGTTAAATGTCCGCCATTAATAATTAGCTTACCACCTTGATTTATAACTAATTTAACATGTTCATCTAAAAATATTTTTGATTCTATTGTTAATGTACCACCTGTTTTAATCTCTATATTTGTATTAAAATGCTTTGGCGCAGTCCATACTATATTTTCACCACTTGCTATAGTTACTCCATCTTCGCCTTTGGCTAATTTGACAGCTTTGTATGCATTGATTCGACCAGCACC
>CAZOSY010000155.1:0-6771 GCA_964582565.1 uncultured Bacteroidales bacterium
ATATTTTGCAGCCACTTGTAATAAAAAGTAATTATTAGAACTCCCCTTAAGTATAAAGGACAAAATTAATGTTTTTTTTAGAGTATATTCTTCCATGTGTTTATACCGTTGGATCAGGCAGTTGCCTGACGGCATTTATATTTTCGTAATTTGTTTACCCCAGTGAAATATCCGCGAACGAGGATTTCATAGGGTAAATTTTCAGTTACTTATATTGCTGAAAAATTGTAAAGATTAAAAAAATTGCAACAAAGCAATTCATAACTTTTAATTATCTTTGGTTATGGATATTTCATCATATTATTCCTAAAAGATAATAACACCTATATTTTTGGATTAAAAAGCCATCCCCATATTAAATCCAAAAGTAAATTTAAAATTTGAACTATAAATACCAAGTTCGTCAATATTTATTGATGAATAATTTGTTTTTGTTTTATGGTCATCCCATGTATTATTTTTATAGCCAAGTCCTGTAAATATGTCAATAACAATAAAATCATTAAATATCTTCTGATACCCTAAAAGAATATTAATATTAAAGTGTGTTATTTGCAAATAATCAAAATTGATTTGTGCTTGTCTATCTGAAATTTTTGCTGATGAATAAGAAATATAAGGAGCAAGATACCAACCTTTATATGCATAATTTTCTGTGGATAAATAAAATTTATATGCACATTGAAATCTGTATCCACGAATAATTATTTTTTGGATACCTTGTTTTTGAAGCGAATCTTCAAGTAATAATAACAATAAACTCTTGCCTAAATATGAGCCGCCAATCTGAATTGATTGCTTTTTCCCGGCATATAGTTCAGTAATTAAACGATATTCAGATGAAAAAGGTATAGGTCCCCATAAAGCAGGCAATAAATTTGTTTTTATTATGTCTTTAAAAAAACCATGCTTAGGAAAGTCAAAATTTTCTATAGTATCAGCAGGAACAGGATATTTGTTTTGAGCAAAACAATGTAATGATTTACTGAAAAATATTGTAAAAACAAGTAAAAATAAAATTTTATTATTCATTTACTTTATGCCTTTTGCCTTTGTAACTATTGTCCTGTCAACTTTATAATGTCGTTCCGCCTAAGTCGGATTGATTCTGTCAGGTTCGGCAGTTGCCGAACTCTGACAGGTCAGGAATGTCTAAATATCACAGACATAAAACCTGACAGAGTGGCCTGTTATTTGTATCCAGAAGCAGGGAATATAAGATAAGAAGAACAAAATCTATAAAATTGCCTGATACCTTTACCCCGTTGGATATTTCCTACGGGGTGAATATCTACTATCTTATAAGTGTAATATTGCCTTTATTTTTATAATCTTCTTCGTTAATACATGTAACTTCAAGGTAATAATCAAAGACCCCGGAACCGCATTTTTCCCCTTTATATGTTCCATCCCATCCTTTATCAATATCACGGGTTTCAAACACCATTTCTCCCCAACGATTATAAATTATAAAATAAATATCTGTAGCAACACTGCTTCTTACATACAAAACATCATTTTTCCCATCACCATTAGGAGTAAAAGCATTAGGAACATAAATATATGGCTCATCACAAATCATATCAATCACTATAATCTTTACAGAATCTAAATAAGTGCAACCATACTGGTCTGTTATTGTTACATAGTATGTAGTGGTATTGCATGGACTTGCAACAGGTTCGGGAATTGTTGTGCTGTTTAATCCTTCGGAAGGCCACCATGAATAACTGTAATTAGTAAGTGGTAAAGCATGAATATTTGTGCTTTGTCCGTTATATATAGTATCATCATCAGTAGTTGCAACTATATAAGGAAATGTTGTAGAGTCAGTAACAGTAATAGTATCTGTAATCTGACAAAGATTATCATCTGTAACAGTAACATTATGTAATCCTTCACAAAGATCAACAGCAGTATTACCGGTTTGTCCATCGTCCCACAGATAAGAATAAGGTGGTGTGCCTCCTGATAATGAAGATATTGCCACGCCATTACATACTTCAACACAAGGGACATTGGTAGAAAACAAACTAAGTAGCAAAGCTGATGGCTCTGTTAATAAAACATTTGTCTCTGTTGTGCAATTATGTAAGTCAGTAACTGTAACAGTATAAGTTCCCTGTGGTAATCCTGTTATATTCTCACTGTTTTGCCCATTACTCCATAAATATGAATAAGGCGATGTGCCTCCTGTAGCAGAAGCAGTTGCTTCCCCATCAGAAAAACCATAACACGTTGGATTTTGTATGTTATCTGTATTTACTAAAAGTTCTTCCGGCTCTGTTAACACAAAAAATACATTTTTAATACATCCGGCTGATTCTGTAACAGTAACATTATATATTCCTGCACCTAAATCTGTAACATTTACTTCTGTATGCCCATTGCTCCATAAATAAGAATAAGGTGATGTCCCGGCACTTGCTATTGCAGTAGCATTTCCGTCAGTATAGCCAAAACAACTTGGCGGTGTTGAATTAACAATAGCATTAAAATTGGAAGTATCTTGTATTTCAATAGAAATCTCTGATGGACAACTATTATTGTCAGTAACAGTAACAGTATATATGCCGGCATAAAGGCTATCTGCTGTTTGAGTTGTTTGTCCGTCAATCCATAAATATGTATATCCGGGTGTTCCTCCTGTAGCATCAACTGTTGCATATCCATTGTTTTCACCATTACAAAGCACATGATTAGTATCTGTAATTGTTAATACTATTGAATCTGGTTGTGTAATTGTTATCATTGATGTTATTTTACATTCATTAAAATCAGTAATTGTAACAATATAATTCCCTGCATATAAAGAATCTGCTGTGGCTTCTATCTGTCCATCGCTCCATAAGTATAAATAAGGTGTATATCCTCCTGATGGAGAAACGCTAGCTTGTCCATCACTATAACCATAACAGCTTACCATTGATGCATTAACATTTACAGAAAGAACTATAACATCAACATCTACACTATCTGTTGATTTGCAGCCATAAGAATCTGTTGCTGTAACATAATATGTTGTTGCTGAATTAGGTTTAACAAAAGGACTATCAGTAGTATCACCACTAATAATTGAACCCGCAGGACTCCAATTATAACTCAATGGATTTAAAGGATTTTGATTTGTAACATTCAGAACTGCTGTATCACCCAAACAAATTATTATATCACTACTTGTAGAAATGTTTACTTCTGATATATTTACATTAATAGAATCAATTGCCTGGCAATACTGGTCATTTACTTTTATAAAAAAAGTATTTGAATCATATATATTTACTGATGCGGTATTATCTGATACAGGAAAATTAAGAGTATCATTAAAACTTAATGAAGAAGACCATATATAACTAAATACGGACTCTGAAGCAACAGCAGTGAGTAAAATATTATTACCTTCACAAATTGTAGTGTCATTACCTGCAAATACACTCAAATAATGAATTTCTACTGTCTGAAAAATACTGTCTGTACAAACACCATTTGAAACCAACAGAAGATAATTTGTAGTGATGCCAGGTGAAGCAAAAGGATTTGAAACAGTTGGGCTACTGAGTCCTGCAGAAGGCATCCATATATAAGTTACAGAAGTATCACTATTTGGTGGTAATCCTATTTGAATATTTTCTCCATAACAAACATCTTTTTGGGGCAATGTATATGAAGTATCAGAAAGAACCTGGACTTGTAATACAATAGTATCAGTAAAGTTACAACTTGTATTATCATTAACAATTAAAGTAACATCATAATTACCTGATTGTGTATAAACGTGGTCTGGATTTTCTTCTGTTGATGTTGGAGTGCCATCGCCAAAGTCCCATATATAATCACCTGAGCCAACACTTGTATTATTAAAATTAATAGTGTCGGGAGCGCAGATTACAGGCGGGATATCAAAATCAGCTAATACAAAGTCAAAATTTATATTAAGTTTAAATACGGCATTATTACAGTTACTGGAATTATTAGTATTTGACCATACCCCGGGATTAGGATAAGTAGGCGTTTGTTGACATCCTCCACAGCTGGCACACATTGACTCATAGATATTACCTTTTTTATCAAAACGACTTGTGCCTCCATCTACATGGTCATGTCCGCTATATCCGCAAGCATCATAATGCACTTCTCCAAAAAAGGTAGCATAGTCTAGTGTAGAAGCATCATCATTAAGCACTATAACATAAAAGTCCTGTCCGTCAGTTGTATCCTGAAAAGCGTCAAAAGTAACATCCATACCTTTTGTCCCTTGGGTATTTGTCCATGTATAAGAATCAGAGCCAGCCCATTCTCTTCCCCAGCCAGACAGATATATTCTGTTACAAATATCAACTGCAAATGCTGTAATTGAAATATTTGGCTTGCCAATACCAGTCCCAAATACTGTTGACCATATCAAAGAATCTAAACTTGGATAAAACTTTGTTATAAACTGTCCGCTATTAGGAGTATTATAAATTGCATTATAAATTAGTGTTGAACCGGGAGCTTCTGTTTGTCCTGTAATATAAATATTGTTATCTCTGTCAGTTCTGACAAAATATGCCTGGTCATATTCAGATGAGCCAAAATAAGTTGAAGATATTAAGTTATTACCATTTTGGGAAATATGTGCAACAAAAGCATCTACGGTGCCTCCTGCAAAATTTTGTTGATAAGCGCCTGCTGTAACAGGAAAATCAGAAGAATTTGTTCCTCCTGCAACATAAATATCATAATTATTGTCAACATCAATAGAATAAGCAGCATCATCCTCACTGCCTCCAATATATGAACTCCATACTAATGTTGATAAATCATAATCTAATTTAAAAACAACGCCTTCCTGTTTTCCTGAATATATATTCTGAAATGATGAAGCTGTTATGGGAAAGTCGCTTGAAAAGGTACAAGTGCCAATATATACATTATTCAAATCATCAGTAATGATTTCACCTCTTGCACCATCTCCATAATTATAATATAAAGAATCGTTTCCATGCATTAAATCAGAATAATCATGATTTCCCAAACTGTCATATTTTTCTTTATAATTAAATCCATCATTATTTGTTCCGCCAACATAAGTTGAAGCTAATAATTGGCTGCCATCAGGACTTAATTTAGAGACAATTATATCTGTTCCATTGCTGAATATAATAACATTATCATAAGACAGATATATGCCGCCGTTAAAAGTTGTATCATAAGCATTCGGAGTAACAGGAAAATCATTGGAACCTGTGGTTCCTAAAATCAGCAGTTCATTAAATTCATTGACAATCAAACTGTGAGGCATTTCACTGCTGTTTCCTCCGAGATAAGTTGCAAAAAGCCGATTTGTTCCATCAGGAGTATATTTTATAATTCCAATATCCCAGCCATATTGATACCAGGTTGGTGAGTAAGCTTCGCCTCCGCCAAAATCTACCTGAAAGGCACCAATACTAACAGGATAACCTGTGCCATGAACAATACCTCCTGAATAAACATTATCATCATTATCAAAAGTTGCAGTAAAGCCCCAGTTGTCAGCTGTTGAGCCAGAATATGTTGAGAAAATAAGTGTCGGGTCAATAATTAATGGTCTGGTTTTATCATAACCGGAAGGAAAAGAAAACGTAACTTTATTATCTCTTAATTTATACTTACAAGCTACTTTAACTTGTTTTCCTTCATATTCCTGATATGCATAAGGGCTAAGCTCAGATGTCTCATTCACAGTTGTTTTTACAATTAATTTTCCTTTTTTATCAAGTTTTATACTACTAACACCATCATAATACAAAACAATATCTTTAACATTTGCACCGGGATTAATTATAAAATCATATCTTAAATAAAAATCCTTACTAAACACTTTCATATCAATATTTTTATATAAATTGTTATATTCAACAATTTTATATTTTCTGACATGAGAAGCCCATTTTAAAGGATCTTTTCCAATAAAATAATTACAATAATCAGGAGTGGGCTGTAAGCCATTAATTTTTACATCCTGATTAGAGTTTAAAAATTTAACTTTATATGCATGAAAATGAACAATTTTTATAATATCATTCCCCTGATAATCATGATGAGCATGCGAATGTTTTATATCATCAACATTTACAAGATTATATGTAAAACAATTTTTTTCTAAAAATATAACTCCTGCATGTAAATCTGTTTTATATAAAACATTTGGCTGCCATTGATTTTTATTCTCAATAAATTCTAAATCAGATGATAATTTTTCACCATCTTTATTTGTGCAGGTCTGGGAATAAGATAAAGAAGAAACCAAATACAACAGGATTAAACATATAGAAGCAGAATATTTTTTCATCTTTAAAAAATTTTAAGATGTATAAATATATAAATTAAATACAAAGATATAACTTTTTTTGGGAAAAACAATTTTTTTTTTGAAAAAATCATAGATTAAAAATAATATAAGGTTACTCTAAAAATTTTTATTTTTCAAAATATTGTAATAATAGAAAGTTCCCATTATTTCAACATTCCAATTTTTTTTTTGAATGGCAAAATATTACTTTTCCGAGTGTCTTGTAAGGTTGTAACCTGAATAATTCACAAATTCATCCAAAAAATTTGTAAATTACACATATTCAACAGATTAACAAAGTGATGATTAAAAATAAATTTATTTTTAGACTTATTAAAATTTTAACTAAAATGTATATTATTTTTGAAAATTTTTTTTTATATTTTTTAATTTTGTTTTTATTAAAAAATCCCGAAAGGGATTTAATTTTCACCCCGTAGGATAATATCCAACGG
>CAZOSY010000156.1:0-6707 GCA_964582565.1 uncultured Bacteroidales bacterium
CCTGCAACGCATTAACAGTAATCCAAGCCATAAGTCCCATACCTGTTTTAAGAGATATTTCATCAACATTAAAAGTTGAGGTATGCAGATTTGAAGTTATATTTTTTGCTTTGTTTCCAATGCCTAAACGATAAAAACAAGCAGGTGCCAGCTGTGCATAATATGCAAAATCTTCTGCTATCATTTGCAAATCCAAATCAACGACATTTTGTTTTCCAAGATATTTTTCAGCATATTTTTTAACATGAGCACTGGTTTTTTCATCATTAATAAGGCAAGGATAACCACGCGATATACATACTTCGCATTTTCCGTCCATACTTTCGGCTATTTTTTTTGCCATTTTTATTATTTTTTTATGAGCTTTATTTCTCCATTTCTCATCAAAAGTTCTGAAAGTTCCTTCTAATTTTACTTTATCAGGTGTTATGTTTGTCTTGCCTTGTGCTATAAAACGGCCAAAAGATAAAACTGTTGGCACATAAGGTTTTGAATATTTAGTAACTATCTGTTGCAGAGCAATAATAATATGAGCAGCAATTAATACAGGGTCAATATTTTGTTCAGGCATAGCAGCATGTCCTTCTTTGCCTTTAACAGTAATATAAATTTCATCAGTAGAAGCCATATATTTCCCCTTTTTTATGCCTATTTTACCTGCTTCTAATTCAGGATAAACATGCTGTCCGAATACTTTATGAACTTTTATATTTTCAAACACTCCTTGTTTGAGCATCATTAAAGCTCCGCCGGGAAACTCTTCTTCTGATGGCTGAAAGATAAGTTTTACAGTTCCCTGAAAATCATTGCGTAAATTATTTAATATTTTTGCTGTACCAAGCAAAGATGCTGTATGAACATCATGTCCACAAGCATGCATAATACCTGCATTCTTTGATTTATATTCAACATCATTTTTTTCTTCTATTGGCAAAGCATCCATATCTGCACGCAATACAACAGTTTTTTTATCTGCATTAGATGAACTGTTTCTTTTGCCTTTTATCAATGCTGTTATTCCTGTCTTGGCAATGCCCTGTATGTATGGAATATTATATTCTTTAAGTTTTGAAACAATATAATCAGAAGTTTCATACTCTTTTAATGCTAATTCAGGATTTGAATGAATATGTCTTCTTATCTCTACTATTTCTGAAAAATATTCAGAAGATAATTTTTTTATTTTATTTTTTATATTATCCATTTTTATTAATATTTTTATATTTCCTCTGTAAAACTTTATTTAACTCTGATTAATTACTTCGTGATATTGCTTTGTTAAGTTCACTAAGTTCATAATATATCATTTAATTTATGAATAATTCAGATTAGGTCAATTATAATTTTTGTACTTTATAAAAACCTTAAAATTTTTTATTTGCTTATGTATAATATTTTTTTTGTATGTTTGCAAAAGCAAAATTAAATATTTAATTCTGTTTTAGTTTTATTATTAACTTAAATTTTATATTATGAAAAAATTATTTATTCTTTCAGCATTACTTTTAATGGTATTTCCAATATTTGCTCAAAAATATGAGTATAATATTGTTACAACTATTGAATCAATTGTTCCTATGGGAATTGGTCGTTCACGTATTGTTGCCGGTCAACAAGCTTTGAATGTTGATAATTTTACCACTTCCAGAATTGATGGTAAAAAAAGCAAACAAGGTGATGTTAATCGATCAGATGCTAAAATTAACACCTTTGACGAAACTAAATTATTAAACTTTTATAGTGGTGTTGGTATCAATTTTCAAAATGTAGCTTCCAATGATGCTCTTATTACATCAAAATTAAATAAAATGGCTAACCAGGGATGGGAACTTGCTTTTGTTGCCAGTGGTGTAGAAAGTGATGCAGGGAAAGGCGATGGAAAAGGAATTTTTATTACACGATATGTTTTTAAAAGAGAGATAAAATAAAATGAGATTATTGCTGATAAGTAACTCAACCAATGCAGGAGAAGAATATCTTGATTATCCGAAATATGAAATCAAAAAATTTTTTGATAATCTAGGGCATCAAAAAATAAAAAAGGCATTATTTATTCCATACGCTGCAGTAACATTTTCATTTGATGATTATGCCAAAAAAGTGAATAAACGTTTTAATGAAATAGGATATGAAATAGACCCAATACACAGATACAATAATGCTGCTGAAGCTGTTAATAATGCAGAAGCTATTGTTGTAGGAGGCGGAAATACATTTCAACTAATTAAAATGATGCAAGAGAATCTGCTAATTGAAGCCATTAGAGAAAAGGTAAAAAAAGGAATACCTTATGTTGGATGGAGTGCAGGAACGAATGTTACATGCCCAACTATTTGCACAACCAATGATATGCCAATTGTTCAGCCCAAGAATTTTAATGCTTTCAATTTAGTTCGGTTCCAAATCAATCCTCATTACCTTGATGCTAATCCCAAAGGGCATGCCGGGGAAACAAGAGAAATGAGAATAGAAGAATATCTTGAAGCTAATCCTGATATTTATGTTCTGGGATTGCGTGAAGGAACAATTTTACACATTGAAGAACGTTCAATAAAGCTAATTGGTGAAAAAAATGCCCGGCTTTTTAAAAAAGGACAAAAACCAATTGAATTAAGCTCTGAAGATGATTTTGGCTTTTTAATCTAACACCTATTTGGTATCAAGATTGTCATCATACTCTTGCTTCATATTTTTGTTTTTTTAAAAATTACAAAATTAAGCAAGTTATCATTTTGGTGAAGCATTACACCATTAACAACATGATGAACTAGCGAAGCGATTTCATCCGCCTCAGGCGAATAAACTTTACAAATATACATAAAATAAATTTACTATAACAGACTATATTAAAAAAATTTTAGCATAAAGATGAAAAAAATTATGCTAAAAAGGAAAGACAACAGTAACTTTATATGCAAAATTATCTTTTGTTTCAGATAAAGCATAAGGTCCGTATCTGTAAAAGACACCAACACCAATATTATATAATCCCATATTAAATAAATTATTTATTAATAATCCGGATTCATAATATCCTTTTTCCATAGTGTTTACAGAAATGTTAAAATGTTTTTCTTTATTACTCAAAGAGCCAAAACCAACATTTACAGCAACAGCAATTTCAGGTTCAAATTTTTTGATTTTAAAAAGCAGTTTACCAAAACTGTGTTCATAATAAAGAGAGACATATCTGTCGGATAAAAATTCATTCATACGCATAGTTGAAAAACTATTTGGAGCATATATTGTAAATATCCTGTAACTTCCTTTGCCATTATATAAATTAGAATAAGGCAAATCACCATCAATAAATCCTGCAAACAGTTGAAAAGATGACTTGCCCAAGTTCTTGATATAAAAGGATTTTTTGACTTTAACATCAATGCGGTTATAATTATATTCTCCATACAGAAGGTTATTAAATCCTTTTGTATATTGCATCCATAATACTGGATATTTTGTACCAAAAGATATTTTCCCTTGTGGCATTTTCAAAAATTTTTCTTTATACGCATATCTAAATCCAAAACAAAGTTCTGTAAAATTAAATTCATTTAACAGCACACTTACATTATCCTTTTTTGTGCCGTATTGATAATTATTAGTTACATTTTTCGCATCTTGATTTAAAGATATGTTCACTTTAAGATATTGTAAAGTTCTAAAGCCAAGCGACACTTTTTTTTGCTCAATTTTATCTTCCTGTCTTATAAGATACATTCTAAACATATCATTAGTTAAATATTTAGAATCAAAAAACTTAACACTACCGCTTTCGTCTATATCATTTATATAAGAAATTTTTAAGTTGAGTTCAGAATTTTTATTTATTAAAAAATTTATATCTCCGCCATATTTATTTTGCTGGTCTTTAAATCCATAAGCATAATATCCGCCTATACTAAAAAACTTTGAAATATCTTTGTTGGTATGTATTCCTATGCCTAAGCGAAATCCTTCGTATTCGTTATAATTTAATATCTTATCAATGTCAAAATCCACATATCTGAAAGGTATTCTTCCTGTCATAAAAGTTTGTAATCCTTTTATTTTTTTATCTAATTTTGCAGCTTTGCCAATACTATCAATAACATGATATGTTTCTAATTCCTTTGCTGTAAGGGTATCTACTCTGTATTTGTTCCAATAATCTTCTGATTTTTTGGTGGCATCAGGTTCCATTTCAACTATTGTGTTATCAAATTCTTTTTTTAATAACTCCGGGTCAATAACAATATCTTTAATATAACTTCTGCCTTTACCAATAAGCTTAAATCTGTTAACCGCAACATTATTAAATATTAAATCTGTATTTAGCTGCACAGGAAACCATTGTTTGTGAGCAACAAATTCATATTTCTGTTGAATTTTAATTCCAATACCGCTTTGTTTTAAAGCTGGTTCGGCAATAACATTTTGAATAGCATATTTGTTAGTGTTAATATAAAGAACACCTTTAAGTCCGTCAAAATTTTTGTTTTTTCTTGGTCTGAAAGAAATAATAAAAACAGTATCTTTATCTCTGTATGTAGTGTCTTCAATAAGAAAAAAATATTTAGTAATACTTCCTTTGCTTACAGGGTTAAGATATTTTTTATCAAGAACATTCATATACTCGTTATAAAACGAAAAAGATTGCATTTGTGTAGCAAGCAATGTAAAAAGAGGACTTTTCAATCCGGAAACTCTTGAAGCTATGACTTTTTCATTATTTTTGTCAGGATACAAAAATTTACGTTTTGACACGCTTTCTATTAAAAGTAAATGTTGCTTATCAAAAAACTTTTTTGTTTTTATATAAACAGAATCTGTTTCAGAAGAGTCCTTTTTTGTTATTGGCTGCATATCTGATGTAAAAATCATCTTATTATAAGATGTATATGTAAAAGAATGAACTTTTTCAGGGTTATTTATATCACGGTTTTTTACTGTTTTATTGATTATACCATTTGCAGGATTCTCGCCGGGAACAATTATTACCTCTGACAACTCAACTTGTTTTTGTTTAAGTTTTATAAGCAAATTTTTTGATGCATCTTTTACAGGAAATGTCAGACTGTTATATCCAACATAACTAAGTTTTAAAAGTTCTATTTTTTTATAAGAGCTCAAATAAAATTTGCCGTCAATATCTGTTGTGCCACCTTGATTTTCGTTATTTATAACAATATTAACAAAAGCAAGCGGTTTTTTGGTATCTGAATCAATTACCCTGCCTTTTACAGAATATTCTTGTGCATAAGAAAAAAATACAATAATATTCAGAAATATTAATAAAAATATATATTTGTTTATTGTCATATTATAAAATAATATTTAAACACAAAATTAGTAATATGATTTGATGAGCAATTTTTTTTTGATAATTTTACAGAATAATTATATGCAACAAATTTTTTGTTATGAATGTTTCATTTATAAAAATAATTATAATTTTGTTTTAAATTTATAAAAATAATAAAAGTATAAGATTATGAAAGCAGAACACAAACTTTTCAGCGGCAAAACGCTTGCTATTCTTTCTGGCGGAGGAGATACTCCCGCTGTTAATTCAAGTATAGAATCAGTAAGAAACAGAGCTGTATTGCTTGGATATAAAGTATATGGAATAAAAAAAGGATGGAAAGGCCTGTTAGGTAATGGAGATATTGTTGATTTGACTAATCAGCCCTATAATGGCTGGCATGGTGGCAGTGCTTTAAAATCAAGCAGAACAAATCCTTTTCCTACAAAAAAGAATCCTGAAAACAGAGTTGCGCAAATATTAGAAAATCTTGACAGGTATAAAATTGATACATTAGTTACAATAGGTGGTGATGATACCAATGGAGCAGCAAAACGACTTTATGAAACACAAGGCATTCCTGTAATAGGATTTCCAAAAACTATTGATAATGATTTGCGGACAAAGTCCATACATTATTATAAAGGAAAAGAAATTGAAGCTGTAGTATGTCCGGGATTTCCTTCAGCAGCTAAAGCAATAAAAGAATTTGCAGCAAGGATAAGAACAACAGCAAAATCTCATGAAAGAATTATTGTATTGGAAGTAATGGGACGAGATGCAGGATGGCTGACAGGAGCAGCAACTTTTGGCGGAGCCGATTTATCATTAGTGCCTGAATTTGAAATAACAAAAGAAAGAAAAGAACAGTTTTTTGAAACTGTAAAAAAAACTTATAAAAATTCTCCGGAAAAAACTTTAGTGATTGCTGTATCAGAAGGTGTGAGATGGTATGATGATAAAAAAGAAAAAGTTGATGTTGTCCACGCCAGTTCAGAACTTGACGAATATGGGCATCAACGATTTGGTGGAATAAGTGGTGTTATATCTTCTGAGATATCACATAAACTTGGCATTGATGCAAGATCACAAATAACAGGATATTATGCCCGCTCAGGACAATGCCGCAGATATGACCGACAACTGACAATAGCTCTTGCTGACAAGGTTATGGACTTACTTATAAGAAAAGATTATGGCAGAATGCCTGTATTAAAAAAAATTGTAGAACTTGAAGAATTGGAAGAATTTAATACTTCTTCAATAGATATGGGAGATATTGGTAATCGTCCATTACCGGAAAAATATTATGACATTGACAAATTTCAATTTACTGATGCTTATATTGACTTTCTGTCATATATTTTGGGAGAACCTGATTTTTTACAATTTAATCTTGACTTTCCTGTTGTAATTCCTTAAA
>CAZOSY010000157.1:0-6624 GCA_964582565.1 uncultured Bacteroidales bacterium
TTGTATCTCCAAATTTTTAAGAAGTCTGAATTTTTTAGTTTATGAATTATTCAGGATAAGTATTAGGTTTAAACCTGATATTTTTTTCTCATTGCATCTTATTATTTAGGGCTTGTGAAGAAATAAAGTATACAGAATTGACGAAGTTATTTTGTTCTTTTTCAAGGCACATAATTTGCGAATAGCACAGCTATTTAAGGATTTTGTAACGAAGAAAAAGGGCAAAAGAACGAGTCAAAATGAATAGGTTATTTTTTCACAAACCCTTAGCATAGAGTTATAAAACAAAATACTTGAAGCTATGAATTTGTTTATTTTAATTGTATTAAAAAATAACTATTTGGATTTTTTTACTGAAATTTGAAAAATTCGTTTTAACTTTGTATCAAATTTAAAATGTTTTTTTTTGTTTTTGAATACGTATCATGCAACTGCCTGATAAACGAGATAAATTGGATATAGTTCATAAAGTTTATTCTGTGAGATTTATTTTTATCTGACAGGGTAAGATAATCCTCAAATAAAAATTTAATGATAAAAGCTATAAATATTCATAAGTCCTATGGTAACTTAAATGTATTAAAGGGTATAAATATTGATATAAACAGAGGCGAGATTGTTTCAATAGTTGGTGCGTCCGGTGCCGGGAAAAGTACATTATTACATATATTAGGGACATTAGACAAGGCAGATTCCGGATATGTAAAAGTGAACAATATTGATGTGTCTTCTCTTAAAGAAAAAAAATTATCAGAATTTCGTAACAAGAATATAGGTTTTGTATTTCAGTTTCATCATCTTTTACCGGAATTTACAGCATTGGAAAATGTATGTATTCCTGCTTTTATTTCAGGAATTACAAAAAGAGAGGCAGAGAAAAAATCTAAAGAATTACTTAATTTTTTAGGGTTAGGAACCAGGTTGGAGCATAAGCCGTCAGAATTATCAGGCGGAGAGCAACAACGGGTGGCTGTTGCCAGAGCTTTGGTTAATGAGCCATTTGTTGTTTTGGCTGATGAGCCATCAGGAAATCTTGATTCTAAAGCATCTGACCAACTTTATAAATTATTTTTAAAACTCAGAAAACAATTTAACCAGACATTTGTTATAGCTACACACAACACGCAATTGGCTGGTATAGCGGATAAAAAATTTATTATCAAAGATGGATTGATAGGAATATAATCTGATGCAGTATATTATGTTTCGTCCTGAAACATGTTTACACAAAAAACAATAAAAAATAGAAAAAGTCAATATTCAATTTTTAAAAATAGTTCACTTATTTACCACAAATTACAATTTATAAAATATAGAAAGCCCATCAGTCGGGCGCCTGACCGATAGATTATTTTTTTACTTCTTATTGTGCTGAAAGTAATACGTCAGGTGCTAAGCCAGTTCAGTTCAACTTAATTTTATATTCAATTCAATTCAATTTCTAATTTTACTCATCAGTCGGGCGCCTGACCGAACTTAACAAAATTTTGAAAGTTTATTTTTTAATTTAACTTTTAAGTATTATTTTTGCAATTGAATTAAACATCAGTCGGGCGCCTGACCGATAAAATACTATTACATTGGCATTCATTGTGAGAATCCGTTTCCAATAAAAAACTTTTACAGAAAGAAAAGATCAATTATCTTTGAAGTTTACGAATCAGAAAACAATTATGACGAAAGAAAGTGCAATAAAACTATTTCAAGACCAAAGAGTTCGGGTACAATGGGACGAGAAACAGGAAAAATGGTTTTTCTCTATTGTTGACATTATTGGAGTGTTAACGGAAAGTCCAAATCCGAGAAAGTATTGGAGTGTTTTAAAAACACGACTTAAAAAAGAAGGAAGTGAGTTGACTACAAATTGTAGTCAACTGAAAATGCAATCTACGGATGGTAAATATTACAAAACAGATGTTGCTGATACAGAACAACTATTACGATTAATTCAATCGATTCCCTCACAAAAAGCAGAGCCATTTAAAGTATGGTTGGCCAAAGTGGGATATGAAAGAATTGAAGAAACGGAAGACCCAGAAAAGGCTTTTGATAGAGCAATGGCAACATACATGAAAAAGGGTTATTCAAAAAATTGGATAAATCAAAGACTTAAAAGCATAGAAGTAAGAAAAGAACTTACTGATGAATGGCATACACGTGGAATGAAAGAAGGTTTGGAGTATGCCATATTAACTAACGAAATAACAAAAGCATGGGCAGATAAAGATGTAAAAGCATATAAGAGACTTAAAGGACTTAAAAAAGAAAATTTACGTGATAATATGACCAATTTAGAATTGGTATTAAATATGTTGGCAGAAGCATCTACAACTGAAATATCGAAAGAAAAAAAACCACAAGGTTTAGACAAAAATAGAGATGTTGCTAAAAAGGGTGGATATGCAGCAAAAAAAGCACGTTTAGAAATTGAAAAGCAAACGGGAAAGTCAATTATTTCTTCTAAAAATGCTAAAGAATTGAAGCAGAAAAGTGATAACGAAAATATTATTGATAAATAAACAACGAAACGCTAACATCGGCTCAAAAACAAGCGGGTGAAAAGTGATAAAAAGAAACGAAAAATATTAAATATACAATGTTGCCGGTTGATACAGGAACTATTAGGACATGGTTCAAGTAAAATAACTGATATTTATACACACGTAAGTACAAAAACAATAAAAAATAGAAAAAGTCAATATTCAATTTTTAAAAATAGTTTACTTATTTACCACAAATTATAATTTATAAAATATAGAAAGCCCATCAGTCGGGCGCCTGACCGATAGATTATTTTTTTACTTCTTATTGTGCTGAAAGTAATACGTCAGGTGCTAAGCCAGTTCAGTTCAACTTAATTTTATATTCAATTCAATTCAATTTCTAATTTCACTCAACTTAACAAAATTTTGAAAGTTTATTTTTTAATTTAACTTTTAAGTATTATTTTTGCAATTGAATTAAACATCAGTCGGGCGCCTGACCGATAAAATACTATTACGTTGTGTTTCATGCAGAAAAAATACCAACGAGAGTAAAACTTATCCTAAAAAGAGGAACAAGAGTAATTTATTGTTATATTTGCCCTTGTTTAATTAATGAGTGTAAAAATTACTTTTGATAAGATATGACAAATTTTAATAGAGAAATACCATTTGATGATTTGCCTTTACTTCCACCAAGATTGGTTGAATTGGAAACAAAAAATATTTTACTAAAAACAATAACTGCAAGCAGAGCATTAGCTAAACTAAACGGAGCTATGACGAACTTGCCAAATCCAAGACTTTTTCTTGATACAATACACTTGCAAGAAGCAAAGTCAAGTTCTGAAATTGAAAATATCATAACCACCAATGATGATTTATATAAGGCAGTAGTGGCTGAAAAAAAGTTTGAGAATCTTGCCACTAAGGAAGTTCTGAGTTACAAAGAAGCACTATCATTAGGACTTGACAGATTAGATTCACGACCATTTATCACTACAAACCTTTGCATTGAGATTGTCCAATGCATAAAGCAGAATTCTTCGGGAATTAGAGTTACTCCTGGTACTATACTTTCAAATACAAATGGAGAAGTCATTTATACCCCTCCCTCTATAGAAAGTATAATTAGAGATAAATTAACAAATTTTGAAAAATTCATCAATCAGGATGACTCATTAGACCCTCTAATTAAAATGGCTATAATGCACTATCAATTTGAAGCAATTCACCCGTTTTCAGATGGTAATGGAAGAACAGGAAGAATTCTTTTACTTTTATATTTAAAAATGGAGAAACTGTTAGATATCCCCGCGATTTATCTTAGCGAATATATCATAAAGAACAAAATAGACTATTATAAAAAATTAAGAAATATCACAGAAAATAATGATTGGGAAGGGTTTATTCTTTACATGCTTGACATGATTGAAACAACTGCTAATAAAGGTTTAATTCGCTTAAAAAATGTGATTTCTTTAATGGAAACAACAGCAGAAAATATTAAAACTAAACTCCCAAAAGTTTACTCAAAAGACCTGATAGAAATAATATTTAAATTACCATATACAAAGAGACAATTTTTAATTAACGCCGGACTGGGAACTCTTAAAACTGTAGGTAATTATCTTATCTTACTTGAAGAAAAAGGTTTTTTAGATTCAATAAAAGTAGGCAAGGAAAAACTATATCTGAATCACAAATTAATGGAAATATTAGAAAAAGAATAAGAGCACGAAAATACAACACGCAATATAAAAAATTGGGTGGAAAGTGTTAAAGATGAACAAATTAGCAATAAATAAACGGCCTAGTAAATTGAAAGAATAATATATGTCAACAAAGTTTTTTACCAACAATAAAGAGAACACTTTACTTAAAAAGTTTGAAGGAGTATTTACATACAATCCGAATATTCAATTCTTTGATGCATTAGTTGGTTATTTCCGAGCATCCGGATATTTTAGAATCAGACCGTTTTTAGACAAAGTACCACAGATTAGAATTTTGGTTGGAATAAACGTTGACAAAATGCTTGCTGAAGCTCAAAAATCAGGACTTGAATTTTTTAAAAATCACGAAAAAACCAAAGAAGATTTCATTAAACAAATACAAGACGATATTGAAGAAGCAAACTATGACAAGGAAACCGAAAACGGTATTCTTCAATTTATTGATGATGTAGTTAAAGAAAAGATTCTGGTAAAAGCTCATCCTGACAAAAACATACACGCTAAAGTTTATATTTTACGTCCAGAACCTTTTAACGAACACACACCTGCAAGTGTAATTACAGGCTCTTCAAACTTAACTGATGCTGGACTTGGTGCCGGAAATATCTATAATTATGAATTTAATGTGCTATTGAATGATTATTCTGATGTGAAATTTGCAACAGATGAATTTGAAAAATTATGGGTAGATTCTGTCAATATTCTTCCAGTAGATATTCAAAAAATTAAAAAGAAAACCTATCTAAATGATGAAGTAAGCCCATTTGAATTGTATATAAAATTACTTGCAGAGTACTTTGGAAAAAATATTGATTACGACCCTGATTCAATGGGTGACTTACCTGCAAACTTCAAAAAATTATCCTATCAGGTTGATGCTGTAAATGAAGGATTTAATATGTTGCTAAAGCACAATGGTTTTATGCTTGCCGATATTGTAGGATTGGGAAAAACAGTTGTTGCAGCAATGGTGGCAAAAAAAATTCTACTAGAAAATGGAAGAGATTATACTAAAATTCTGGTGGTTTTCCCACCTGCAATTGAGAAAAACTGGAAAAATACTTTCAAAGATTTTAAAATAGACAAATACACAAAGTTTATTACAAATGGGAGATTAGAGCGGATTCTTGAAGGTAACGAAGATTATTGGAACAAAGAAGAATACGACCTTATTATTGTTGATGAAGCTCATAAATATAGAAACCATAAAACAGGTGCTTTTCAAAATCTGCAATTGATATGTAAAAGCCCGAGAGAAAATAAAGGATTGATTCAAGGTTTACAGAAAAAAGTTATTCTGGTTTCAGCAACTCCTTTAAACAACAGACCTGATGATATTTTCTATCAAATACAAATGTTTCAGGATGCAAGGCAATCATCTCTGCCAATTACAAACCTGACTTCTTTTTTTAGTCCTTTGATGGAACAATACAAAAACCTGAAAAGGTTTGATGAGTTGGATGTAAACAAACTTCGTGAAATATATGGCAAAATACGGAAGAATGTAATTGAGCCGATTACAATAAGAAGAACAAGAGCAGATTTAGAAAATATACCCGATTACAAAGATGATTTGGCGGAACAGGGAATTATTTTTCCAAAAGTTGACCCGCCAAAAAAAATGGAATATGTAATGGATGAAAAATTAAATATATTATTTTCTAAAACAGTTTTTATTGTTACTGATTATAGTAAAGATCCCATGCAGAAGAAAATAGAAATTGAACTTGCACATAAACTTGGACTTTCTGAAACAGATAAATTAACTTACAATAGATATCAAGCAATTTATGGTTTGAAGCAGGAAATTCAGGATAAATATTACGAAAAAGCAGAGTTGGTTTCAAAATCTTTAGCATTCATTATGAAAATCCAGTTGATTAAAAGGTTGGAGAGTAGTTTTTATGCTTTTAAAAAGTCGCTTGGTTCTTTTAAGAAAGCCACTGACAGAATGATTGAAATGTTTGAAAATGACAAAATTTTTATTGCACCTGATACTGATGTTAATAAACTATTAGATAAAGGTTGGAACGAAGAAAAAATTGAGAAAGAAATTGAACGTCTCGCAGAAAAAAATCCCAAAAACCATACTTTCAAAGCCCATAGTTTTAAAGATGGATTTTTAGACGATTTAAAAAAAGATGCTGAACTACTTAAAGCATCAGTTGAAAGTTGGAATAAAATTGACCACGACCCTAAACTAGAAGTTTTCTTAAATAAACTTAAAAAACAATTCCTGAACAAAAAGACAAATCTTGAAGGTAAACTGGTTATTTTTTCCGAATCAAAAGATACTGTTGATTATCTTGCAAAAGCATTGAAAAATGAAGGTAGAACCGATGTCTTAGATATTTCAGCTAAAAACAGAAAAGCAAAATATGAAACCATTGTTGCGAATTTTGATG
>CAZOSY010000158.1:0-6544 GCA_964582565.1 uncultured Bacteroidales bacterium
AGTTTATTAACAGTAAATAGTTGTGATAGTATTTATGAACTTAATTTAACAGTTAGTCCAATGTCAGATGCCACAATATCACAGGCAGGACCATTTTGTTTAAATGATGCTCCTGTAAACTTAACAGCAGTTGATATAGGAGGCGTTTGGTCAGGAGCAGGAATTACAGATGTGGTAAATGGAACATTTAATCCTTATGTGGCAGCACAGGGCATTCATACTATTACATATACAATTTCAGGGATGTGTGGCGATAGTGATACTATTGACATATTGGTTTATCCTGTTCCAAACATTTCATTAGAAGCAACAGATGAGAGTTGTTCAGGAGCAAATGATGGCTCTATTGACTTAACAGTTAATGGAGGAACTTTGCCTTATTTGTTTAATTGGAATAATGGAGAAACAACAGAAGATATTTCCGATTTAGTTCCTGCTCCTTATATAATAATTGTTACAGACAGTAATGGATGTTCTGTTACTGACAATATTGATATATTAGGTTCTTCAATTCTTTGCTATGAACCAAATATTTATATTCCGAATATATTTTCTCCAAATGGTGATGGACAAAATGATGTATTATATGTAAGAGGGAAAGGGATAAAAAGTTTAATATTTGTCATTTATGACCGTTGGGGAGAAAAGATCTTTGAGACAAGTAGCCAGAGTGATGGCTGGGATGGTACATATAAAAGTAAAAAATTGAATACAGCAGTATTTACATATTATATAGATGCTGTTATGCAAAATAATGAAACAATGAAAAAGAAAGGTAGTATTACACTTATAAGATAAAATTTCGCAGAGATATGTGTTGCTTAAATCTATACATGGTAATGAAAGGCGGGTCTAACTGATATATAATTTAATTTAAAAGTTTAACAATTTAAAACCAAAAAGTAATGAAAAAAATATTAGTATTTGCAGGAATGTTAATTTTAGTTAATTTTTCTTTTGCACAGGATATACATTTTTCACAGTTCTATAAGTCCCAACTGTATTTGAATCCTTCATCATCAGGAGTTTTTACAGGAGATCAACGTGTAGTAACAAATTACAGAAATCAATGGCCAAGTATATCAAGTGTATATGAAACTTATTTGTTTTCTTTTGACACCAAATTATTTAAGAATAGATTTAAAGATAATTATATGGGATTAGGGCTTGTGATTTTTGATGATAAAGCAGGCGAAGTTAAGTTAGGCACAATGCAGGCAAGTATATCATTGTCATATCATGTTTTGATAAATGAGCATAATTATTTGTCGGGAGGCATACAAGGAGGATATGCACAACATAGTATTGACAATTCAGCATTACAATGGGATAATCAATATGATGGGAATGATTATGATCCTAATTTAGCATCAGGAGAACCATCAATAATGTTTAGTAATTTTTTTTATGGAGATTTTGGAGCAGGAGTGCTATGGAATTATTTTTCCAGTAAAGAAAATCTTTATACTAATAGAGAATTTAAGGCAAATATAGGGGCATCAGTATTTCATATTAACAAACCTGAGCAGTCATTTTCTGGTAATAAAGACAATCTAAATCCTAAATTTGTATTATTTGGAGAGACCTCATTTGGCTTAGGTAATACAAATATGATTCTGTTACCAGGAGGAATTTTTGTAAAACAAGGACCATTAACAGAAGCAGTATTTGGCTCCAGAATAAGATATAACTTAAATGACGAATCTAGATATACAGGTTTTGCAAAACAATCAGCATTATCATTAGGAGCTTATTATAGGTTGGAAGATGCATTTATATTTATAATGGAATATGAATATTCAAGCTTTGCCTTAGGTATTAGTTATGATGTTAATACTTCTAGTTTAAAAGATGCAACAGAAGGAAAAGGAGGAATAGAGATTTCTTTACGTTATATTAATCCTAATCCATTTAAAAGAAATTTACGTTTTTACAGATAGAATCATATCTGTTATTATATAATTACAAGCCCTTAAACAGATATCTTTGCCTTTATATGAGGATGAGGATTATAATTTTTTAGTGAAAAATCTTCATATTTAAAATCAAAAATATTTTTTACATCAGGATTTATTTTCATCAAAGGTAAACTACGAGGTTTTCTGGTTAATTGTAATTTTGATTGTTCAATATGATTTAAATAAATATGAGCATCACCAAGAGTATGAACAAAATCACCATATTTTAAATTTGTTGCCTGTGCTATCATCATTGTTAAAAGTGCATAAGAAGCAATATTAAAAGGCACACCAAGAAAAATATCAGCACTTCGTTGATAAAGATGACACGACAAAGTATTATTAACAACATAAAACTGAAAAAGGATATGACAGGGTGGTAAAGCCATTTTATTTAGTTCTCCTACATTCCATGCATTTACAATGATTCTTCTTGAATTAGGATTGTTTTTAATATCATTAATAACCTGTGTGATTTGGTCAATATAGTTTCCGTCAGGTGTGGGCCAGCATCGCCACTGGTAGCCGTAAATATGTCCTAAATCTCCGTTTTTGTCAGCCCATTCATTCCAAATAGTAACATTATTATCATTAAGATATTTAATATTAGTATTACCTTTTAAAAACCATAATAGCTCATAGATAATTGATCTGAGATGGAGTTTTTTTGTTGTAAGTAGAGGAAATCCCTGTTGCAGGTTAAAACGCATCTGATACCCAAAAATACTAATTGTCCCTGTTCCTGTGCGGTCTTCTTTTTTTGCACCGTTTTTTAAAACATGGTCAATCAGGTCTAAATATTGTTTCATTGTTCTATTGTTAAAAATTACAAGTTTAAAGTTTCTAATTTTTCCTGCATTAGGCATGTCATTTCCTTCAGTCGCATGACTTGATGCCTGACCGATACTTCAACGAGTTTATAAAGTGTGTATCAAAAATCTGTGCTGAATTTTATTCTAAACTCTAAACTCAAAACTCTAAACTGTTTTTGGTAATTATCTACGGTTTATATTTATTTTATTTTTCGTTTATTTATTTCATCTCTTATAACAGATGCTCTTTTATAATTTTCTTTTTCAATGGCTATAGAAAGCAATTCATTAAGTTTTTTAGTAGGGATATTAGCAAATTCATTCTCCTTGTCATTTTTAGTTTGGTTACTTTCTTTTTTTTGTGTGCTATAAGGATTTTCTTCTTCTATTATAATTCCTGTAGCTTTTAGTATAGATTCATAAATATATACTGGACAATTAAAGCGAACAGCTAATGCAACAGCATCAGAAGTGCGTGAGTCAATTTCAATTTTTTTATCATCTTTAAAAAATATTAGTTTAGAAAAGAAAATGCGATTTGAATATTTATATATAATAACTTCTGTGATTTTGATGTTTATTTTTTCTATAAAATGTTTAAATAAATCATGTGTCAAAGGTCTTGTAGTTTTTATTCCTTCAATTGCAATAGCTATTGATTGTGCTTCAAATGCTCCTATTATGATAGGTAGTTTCCTGTTTCCTCCAACTTCACCCAATATTAAAGCATAAGCCCCTGTCTGTGAATGACTTGATGATATAGCAATTATTTTTAGCTCTACTTTATCCATTTAAGAATAATATTATATAATATAAATACTAAAAACTTTTAATAATTCGTTTAAATATCACAGAATTTTTGTTCAAAAATATAAAATTATTAATTATTCTAAATCTATTTTAATAATTATGTTTTACTTAATAAAAAAACATACAAAAATATCAATAAAAATTAAACTATCAGATTAAAAAAAAATAAAATTATTTGTTTGTAAATTAATTATAATAATTATTTTTTCTATTTTTGATTTTTTTTTAATTAAATTAATTAACTAATAAAAATAAAAAAGAAAGGAAATAACTATGTCAAAAGTTGTATTTGATTATAATAAATGCACAGGTGCCGGTGACTGCGTAGATGCATGTCCTGCCCAAATATTAGAAGTAAGTGAAAATAAAAAATGGTGCAAAATGATTGATGATAATGTAGAAGACCAAGAAGCAGTTAAAAAATTTCATAATGAAGTTGAAAATGCTGATGCACCTGTTAATATTATTATAAAAAATGAAACATCAGATTGCTTGGGATGTAGAGCATGTGAAGATGCATGTGAAAGTAGCGCTATTGAGATTTTGGATGAATAAACAGTATTTTTTATAAATTCAAAATTTTTTTTACAGAATCAAAAAAAAATACAAACTTATAGTTAAGTAGAGACACAAAATTTTGTGTCTCTACTTAAATTTATCTAACGGAGCAGATTATTTGTCAGGAATTTGTCGGATTAAAATTTTTTAATTAAAAAAAATAATATTAAAAACAGGTATTATTTATTTTATTCTCAGAAAGACAAATTGATTTTGGTATTATAACAAGAAGCTCAATAAAATACCTGCGCCAACAGCAGAACCAATAACACCTGAAACATTAGGTGCCATTGCATGCATTAACAGAAAGTTAGAAGGGTCTTCTTTTATTCCCATATTTTGAACTACTCTTGCACTATCAGGAACAGCAGATACGCCAGCAGCGCCAATCATTGGATTAATAGGATTATCTTTACTTGAACACAAGTTCATGATTTTAGCAAATATAACGCCTCCTGCTGTAGCAACCATAAATGATGCGGCGCCTAATCCAAATATAAGAATAGAGTCCTTTGTTAAAAATACATCTGCCTGAGTAGAAGCTCCAACAGTTAGTCCTAATAAGATAGTAACAATATCAATTATTGCATGACTTGAACAATCTGCTAATCGTTTGGTAACACCACATTCTTTCATCAGATTGCCAAAGAACAGCATTCCCAACAAAGGTAAGGAAGTTGGGACAATATAACCGGTTACTAACAAAGCAATAATAGGAAACATTATTTTTTCTAATTTAGAAACTGTTCTTGGTGGTTTCATGTGTATTCTTCGTTCTTTTTTGCTGGTCAATAGTTTTATAATTGGTGGTTGAATAAGTGGGACAAGAGCCATATAAGAATATGCTGCAATAGCAATAGGTCCTATCAGGTTTTTAACTACTTCTCCATTAGCCAGTATATTTATTCCATTTGCTAATTTAGAAGACAGGAAAATAGCTGTTGGTCCGTCAGCACCACCAATAATACCAATAGCACCTGCTTCTGCCGGGGCAAACCCCAAAAACAAAGCGCCTAAGAATGTAGCAAAAATACCTATCTGTGCAGCAGCACCTAAAAGCATTAATTTTGGATTGGATATCAATGAAGAAAAATCTGTCATCGCACCTATACCAAGAAATATCAAAGGTGGATACCAACCCTGAACAACACCCTGATAAAGATAATTCATTACACTCCCTGGCTCATATATACCTAATTTTAGATTGAAATCTACTGCCTGAAACATTGGTATATTTCCAATAAGAATGCCAACGCCAATAGGAATTAATAAAAGAGGTTCATATTCAAATTTAATAGCCAAAAATATAAAGATTATGCCTACTAATATCATTATAAAATGTCCTGATGTGGCATTAGCAAAGCCGGAAAATTCCCAAAAATTCATAATACCTGATACAGATCCTGAATAATTTTTATATTCAGAGCCATCATTTAATATTAAAATTCCATTTTTAATGACTCCAATTTTATTTTTAAGATAAATAGTATCGTTTGAAAGTGCATAACAGGATGAAGTGGCATTTTGGTTTAAATTTTGACCTAAATGAATAGTTGGTTTTGCTTTGAAATGTAAAATAACAGTATCATTAATTATTTCCCATGTCCCGCTATATTTTTGTTTAGCAGAATCTAATATAAATGTATTAAGCTTTATTCCTTTAACTATATCTTTTTTAAAAGTAAGTATTTTATTTCGGCTAACAGTACGGGTAGATTTTCCTATAGGATTAGGCGTATAATTTCCTGACTTATTTATCCATTCACCTTTAACTAGTTTTTCTGAAATATCATCATTAGCTTTTACCTGACTTATCACTAAAAAAAATGATAGTATTATAAAACAAATTTTTTTCATGTATTTATAATTATGAATTAAAAATTACGAATTACGAATTATGGCTATTTGAACTTTTTACGGTTTTAATAATACTCCCGATTATTTTTAGTAATTATCCACAATCATTTAGTAAAGAAAATGAAAGTTTTTTTGAAATATATCCTGTATCTGTTAACAATCTTAACCAATAATGAGTTTCTCTCGCTTCTTTGTAAGAAATACTTAATTTTGCAACAAAATCTTTTTTACTTTGTCCTCCTATTGCTTCCTCAATATTGGCTCCAATAGATGTTCCACTTTTCAAAATTTGTTTTGATAAAGTATATTCTTTTTTTTCTCCAACTATATATTGATATAATTTAATAATCCTGAGTGCAAAATCATAAGATTTAGTCTTCACGATATTATTATCTTTCATAATAAAAAAATTTTAATTAATTCTTAATTCTTAATTCTTAATTCTTAATTCCTAATTCATAATCCCTAATTCCTAATTCCTAATTCTTAATTCCTAATTCTTAATTCTTAATTCCTAATTCTTAATTCCTAATTCTTAATTCCTAATTC
>CAZOSY010000159.1:0-6502 GCA_964582565.1 uncultured Bacteroidales bacterium
GCGGAAATTTAACAAATGATTCCATTCAGACAATTCTAAAAACTACTGATTGTGGCGAAATATGGAATATTATCAAAGACAATATTGCTCCGTGTCTTAACTCAGTTCATTTTTATGACCAGACAAATGGATATGCAGTAGGTAACTCAGGAACTGTTATTAAAACAACCAATGGAGGAGATGACTGGCAAAATGTAGATATTCCGGGAAATAATGATACAAATAGTTTTAATTCTGTCCAGTTTTTAAATTCTGAATATGGCTATATTGTTGGTATATATGGACTAATATATCGTTATTATCAAAATCCAACAATAATAACAACACCTAATAGTTTAAATTCAAATATCAATATTTATCCAAACCCGTTTGATGAACAGACAACCATTTCATTTTCTGTTCCTGAAAAAGAAAATGTTGTTATAAAGATATTTGATATTTCTGGCAATGAAATCGCTCAACTTACTGATAAACAATATAATGCAGGAGAGCATAAATTAATTTTTTCTTCAATAGGACTTGCCAAAGGTCTTTATATTTGTGAGATTAATACAGAGAAATCTGTTTGTTACAAAAAATTAATTCTATATTAATAATGAAAACAACTAATAAAATTTTCGTTTTATTAGTTATCAACTTTTGCTTGTTAATTAATAACACCGACGGGCAAACATTAATATCAACACCAGAAGGGACAAAAGAGAGTATATCTCCGTCAGCATGTGTATATATTGGAAAAGCAGGGGGAATAACCTATACTTATACTAATTCTTCATGGGACAGTTCATCTGTTGTATGGGGAGTTAGCCAAACTTTAACTAAAATTATTAATGGTAACAACAGCCAACCTCCCAATACTACTTGTTCAGGATTAAGCGATTTAATATACAATACTGATTTATCAAATCTTACCAAAGGGAAAGCTATTTTTACAGGTTCAACTAATTATAAATACATAGATACATCAAAATCTTATACTATAAGCAGTGTTAAGGTGCGGTTAACATTAACAACCAAAACAACTGATGAAGTAGCGATTGCAATGGAAGCAATTGATGGGAAAATAATAATACCGGTTAAACAAAATTTTAAGTCAACATTACTTATTGAAGCTTATAGCCCGGACAATGCTGTTTATTTTTCTCCAGGCATTGCAAACACATGGATTCCGGCAGTTGAGCTTTTTGATTATCTTCATACTGACCCAAACAGTTCAATTTGTACTTCGTTTGATGACCAATCTTTTTATTCTTTATTTTAAAGATAAATTATTTTTGATGCCTTCACCTCGTTGGATATTTCCTATGGGGTGAATAGTTATTTTTTTACAAAAAAATCCTAATTAAAAATATGCAATGTTGTTCCATTAAAGGATGTATTATATTGCTTTAATGATGCTGTTGCCGGTCCTTGAAAAGGAGAGCCGTCTGTTAATAAAAATTTTGATTTACATATTGAATCAATTGCTGTTATACCCGAAGATTCAACTATTACTCTCTCACAACTGTCTGATTGCAGGGAACAGGTTCTGTCTAATGCAGAAAATTCGTCAATAGATTTACGATATACAATAATTCCTTTTTCTCCGCCTGTTAAATAAACCCATCCGCCTACAGAATTCAAATCACTGTATTGTGTAGAAGTAACATCAATATAAATATCAACATAAGTATCAGGTATTGTACTATCTTTTTTTTTGCATCCTGACAAGATAAAAAAACAGGATATAAAAAGCAAAATTAAATAAGAGAAAATTTTTCTTAACATTTTTATCTAAAAGTTTTTATATAAATTCAATTCTTTTATTTTTAACACAAAGATATACTCTTTATTATCATTTTTATTATTTTTGCAAATTATTTTATTAAAATTGTTTAGAAAAAGGAAATTATTAAGTTGATGAAGCAAAAATATGTTGAATATACTAATCTTGATTTATCTAAGATAGGAAAAGATGTCTTAGGAGAATGGGAAGCAAAAAAAATTTTTAATAAAAGCATAGAAAATCGTAAAGGGTGCAGTCCTTATGTGTTTTATGAAGGTCCTCCTTCTGCCAATGGACTTCCTGGTATTCATCATATTATAGCACGTACTATTAAAGATATTTTTTGTCGTTATAAAACTCTCAAGGGATTTTATGTAGAACGTAAAGGAGGATGGGATACTCATGGATTGCCTATAGAAATTAGTGTTGAAAAAGCTCTCGGAATAACAAAAGAAGATATAGGTAAGAAAATATCTATCATAGATTACAATAAACAGTGTCGCATAAATGTAATGAAATACAAAGATTTATGGGATGATATTACAAAAAAAATAGGATATTGGGTTAATTTGGATAATCCTTACATAACCTTTGATAATAAATATATAGAAACTGTATGGTATTTATTAAAAAAACTTTATGATAAAAAATTATTATACAAAGGATATTCTGTTCAGCCATATTCTCCTGCTGCCGGAACAGGACTGAGCACACACGAACTTAACCAGCCCGGATGCTACAAAATGGTTAAAGATAATACTGTTGTTGCTCAATTTAAAGTTGTAAAAGACAAAAAATCTGAATTTCTGTTTAAAAATATCAAAAAAGATTTGTTTTTTATTGCATGGACAACAACTCCTTGGACTTTGCCTTCTAACACAGCATTGGCTGTTGGCAAAAATATTAAATATGTAATAGTAGAGACATTTAATAAATATACTTTTTTGCCTATCACTGTTATACTTGCCAAAGATTTATTAAATAAATTTTTCCCTGAAAAAAATTCTAATTTAAAAATACAGGACTATAAATCGGCAGACAGAGATATACCTTTTAAAATAACAGGAGAATATAAAGGCTCGGAGCTGGATGGAATAAGATATGAACAATTAATGCCTTATGTACAACCTGTTGATGGTGATGCTTTTAGAGTTGTAACAGGCGACTTTGTTACAATAGAAGAAGGCACCGGCATTGTTCATATTGCACCTAGCTTTGGTGCTGATGACTTTAAACTTGCAAAACAAAACAATTTAGGTTCTTTGACACTTGTAAACAAAAAAGGACAGTTTGTTGATACTATGGGTGAATTTGCCGGGAGATATGTTAAATACGAATTTAATCCTGATTTTAATCCTGAAACAGATACAAATGTAGATATTGATATTATTGTTAAGTTAAAAAAAGAAAATAAAACTTTTAAAATAGAAAAATATGAACATTCATATCCTCATTGCTGGAGAACAGACAAACCTATTCTTTATTATCCTCTTGATTCATGGTTTATAAAAACTACTGCATACAAAGAGCAGATGCTCAAATTTAACAACACTATTAACTGGAAACCTAAATCAACAGGCACAGGCAGATTTGGAAACTGGCTCGAAAATCTTGTTGACTGGAACTTGTCCCGCTCAAGATTCTGGGGAACACCTTTGCCAATATGGACAACAAAAAACCATACAGAACAAATCTGTATCGGCTCTGTTGAACAGCTTAAAAAAGAAATAGAAAAATCAGTGAAAACAGGATTTATGAAAACAAATCCTCTTGAATCTTTTGTTATAAATGATTTTTCAGATGAGAATTATAACAAATTTGATATGCACCGTCCTTTTGTTGATGAAATAATATTAACATCTGAAAAAGGTAAAAAAATGTTTAGAGAATCAGACCTTATTGATGTATGGTTTGATTCCGGCGCTATGCCTTATGCCCAATATCATTATCCTTTTGAAAATAATAAAGAATTTAAAAATAATTTTCCTGCTGATTTTATTGCTGAAGGTGTTGACCAGACAAGAGGGTGGTTTTTTACTCTGCATGCAATAGCTACAATGATTTTTGATTCTGTTGCCTATAAAAATGTTGTATCTAATGGTTTGGTACTTGACAAAAAAGGTAATAAAATGTCAAAACGTTTTGGAAATACTGTTGACCCTTTTAAGACAATTGATAAATATGGTGCTGACGCTACCCGCTGGTATATGATTGCAAATGCTCAACCTTGGGATAATCTGAAATTTGATATTCAAGGTATTGTTGAAGTTCAAAAAAAATTCTTTGGAACATTATATAATACTTATTCTTTCTTTGCTCTATATGCAAATATTGACGGATTTGTTTATAAAGAGAAAGAAATACCAATTGAAAAACGACCTGAAATAGACAGATGGATAATGTCTGAACTAAATACTTTAATAAAAACTGTTGATAAATATTATGCTGACTATGAACCAACAAAAGCAGCAAGATATATACAAAAATTCGTATGTGAATATTTAAGTAACTGGTATGTCCGCCTGTGTCGTAGAAGATTCTGGAAAGGTGATTATTCTGATGATAAAATCTCTGCCTATCAGACGTTGTATAAATGCCTTGAAGTTATTGCACAAGTGTCTTCACCAATAGCTCCTTTTTTTATGGATAAACTATTCTGTAATTTGAATGCTGTAACAAACAAAAAACATACACAATCGGTTCACTTGACTGATTTTTCTTTACCTGATGAAGCAGTTATTGACGAAAATCTGGAACAAAGAATGCAATTATCACAAAAAATATCTTCTATGGTATTGAAATTAAGAAAAAAACAGGGCTTACGAGTCCGCCAACCGCTGAATACTATTATGATACCCATATCTGATGAAAAATTAAAAAAACAAATAAAATCTGTAGAAAATATAATATTATCCGAAGTTAATGTCAAAAAGATAAATTTAGTAACTGATAAAAATGATATCTGGACAAAAAAAATCAAACCCAATTTTAAATCATTAGGACCTAAGTATGGTAAGCAAATGAAAAAAATTACTGCTGCTATCTCTAATTTTTCCCAAGATGATATTAAAAAAATTGAAATTGAAGATAATTATTTACTTAATATTGATAATCAAGAGATAAAAATAGACCTTTCTGATGTTGAAATTGTTACAGAAAACATACCTGGCTGGATTATTACTAATATGGATAATTTAACTGTTGCTCTTGATATTAATATTACACAAGAGTTGAAAGAACAAGGTATTGCACGCGATTTGGTTAACAGAATACAAAAATTAAGAAAAGACAGCAAATTTGATGTAACAGACAGAATATTTTTGCAAATAGAAAAAAATGATAAAATAAATATGTCTATAAATAATAATCTTTCGTATATTTGCTCCGAAACTTTGGCTACATCTTTAAATTTAGTAGATAAGATTGATTTTGATAATAAATTATCTGTTGATTTGGCTGATGACATAAAGACATATATTGCAATAGAAAAATGTTAAATTATATATATCAGCAGTTTCTATACATTAAATAAATTATATTCTAAATATAAAAATATGAAAACTCAAGAAAAAATAAGGTATTCTGATCAGGAATTAGCAGAATTTAAAGAGCTAATACTTATGAAATTGGAAAAAGCCCGTATAAATTATAAACTACTTACAGATGCTTATACCAACAAAGGTGATAATGATATAAAAGATACTTCCCCTACTTTTAAAGTATTGGAAGAAGGACATAATGTGCTGTCAAAAGCAGAAAATAGCAGATTGGCTGAGAGACAAAGAAAATTTATTGACTCACTGGAAGCTGCTCTGGTAAGAATTGAAATCAAAACTTACGGTATATGCAGAGTTACAGGAAAGTTAATCTCAAAAGAAAGATTAAAAAGCGTGCCTCATGCTACTCTTAGTATTGAAGCTAAACTTAAACAATATTCTAACAAATAAATCCTAAACTGCTGAATATTAATATATTAAAAAATATATTTAATATCCTCTCAATAGTTAATTGACCTCAAACTCTAAACTGGAATTTATACTTTGAAAAAATCATTGATAATTATATTTTTTGTCTTACTAACAGACCAGATAATAAAATTTTGGGTAAAGACAAATATGTATCTTGGTCAGGAGTATCATATTTTTGATAACTGGTTTATTATTCATTTTACCGAAAATAATGGTATGGCTTTTGGTATGCAGTTTGGCGGAGAGACAGGGAAAATTTTTTTAAGCATCTTTCGTATTATTGTTGTTGGTGTAATAGGATGGTATTTGTATTCTCTTATAAAAGACAAAGCACATTCAGGATTTATAAATACTATATCTTTGATATTTGCCGGCGCACTTGGAAATATTATTGATTGTGTTTTTTATGGAAAAATTTTTTCTGATAGCTTATTTCAGGTTGCTACATTCTTGCCAAAACAATGTGGATATAGCTCTCTCTTACAAGGCAAAGTAGTTGATATGTTATATTTCCCTCTGATTGATACTTATCTTCCTGACTGGCTGCCTGTTTTTGGCTCAAGACATTTTATTTTTTTCCGCCCTGTTTTTAATATAGCTGATGCTTCTATAACTATAGGAGTGATATTATTAATTCTTTTTCAAAAAAAATTTTTTAATAAGATTTCAGGAGAAAAGAAACAAAACATTTCTGACATTTCTTAATAGAAAAGATAACTATTCAGGTATAGGGAAATAAGGTATAGGGAAATAAGGTATAGGGAAATAA
>CAZOSY010000160.1:0-6472 GCA_964582565.1 uncultured Bacteroidales bacterium
ATTTTAGAAAAAATTGTTATTTATATACTTATTTGGCATCTAAATAACAGTTTTGGTGTAATAAGTTGGTTGTATAAAGAAGTTATGCAAAATATAAGAGAAGCCTATGAAAATATGGAAATTATCACTTGGAAAGAATTATTTTAATGATAATTCAATCAATACTCTTAGAAATAATAATATTGTTTCAATTCATCCAAATACTGGTAAAGATCAAGGAATATCATTTTTAAATGTATCAAAAGGTGATATGTTTTATGTCTGTCGTTCAAATGATACAATAGAATTAATAGGGATGTTTATTGATAACAGACCATTTCATTCAATTATTAATGGACAAAACGACTGGGCAGCAAGAGAATATATTTTAGTCGAAAATGCAATTAATAAAAATAAATATAATAAAGACCTAAACAAAGGATGGTCACCTCGATATAACTCGACATTTTTTGAAGTTCCTAAAAATGAATACTCCTTATTTGAAAATGAAATATTACAACCTGTTTTTGGAAAAACTCTAAAAGAAATAGTCAAAAAAAGGCGAAGTGAATTTGTAAAATTAAAACCAAAGCTTAATGATTTTTGTGATTTGCAAAGTGAATTTGCAAAAATGCAAAATGACACTAATTATTTATTTAATAGAATTAACTCATTGAATAAAACAGAGCTTAAAAAGCTTGATTATGAATACAAACAAAGAAAGGATATAACCAAACAACCTGTCGTTTGGCTTCGAAGTTCTATCGTTGAAAAATTATTACAAGATGTAAAAATAAATGAACAAGAAATATCTAAATTAAAAAAAGATATTACTAAAAATTTTGAAAAAAATGTTTTTCACGCTTGGAAAGCTCATTTCAGGATTATTTATCAATTAGTGCTAGCAAAACACAAAGAAATTATTGAAATATATTTTAACAGGCTAATAGATATTATCTGTAAAAAACTAGAAATAACAGATATTACTAAAAAAAATCTTGTTCATTTTGACGGTCCTCAAAATCAAGGATTTGACCATATATATTTTGCGATATACAATAAAACTTATAAGTCACAACAGCACGCATACCAATTGTTCTTTAGAATAGAAAATGGAATTACATATGGTTTGCTGCATATGGATTTTAATAATCAAAATGATTTGAATAGTGTAAATAAATTAAGTTTCAAAGAACTTATCTCAAAATATAGTCTTATAAAAGAAAAAATTATAAATGACAACTCAATGGAAAAAGCTATGATAACAGAAATTGTTGATATTTTAAAAGAACAAAAACAAATTATTTTACAAGGTCCTCCTGGAACTGGAAAAACAAGATTGTCAAAACAAATTTCCCATTTTATTATTAATGGGGAAACCGAACCATTTATATCAGACCTGAAAAATAATATAAAATTAATTCAGTTTCATCCATCCTATAATTATGAAGATTTTGTTCGGGGTATTATAGCTATAACAAATAAGAATAATCAAGTTGAATATAAAGTTGAGAATAAAACATTAGCCCAGTTCGCAGAACGTGCAAAAAATGATAAAAATCAACCTTATATTTTAATCATAGATGAAATCAATAGAGCTGATTTATCTTCCGTATTAGGAGAATTAATATATGCACTTGAATATAGGGACGAACCTGTTGAAAGTATGTATGAAAAAGATGGTAGTAGAGAATTGACATTACCATCAAATCTTTATATTATTGGAACAATGAATACCGCTGACCGTAGTATTGGTCATATTGATTATGCGATAAGAAGAAGATTTGTTTTCTGTGATGTATTGTCAGACAAGAATATTTTAGATAATTATCCAAGGGGTAAAATTTTATTTGAAATAATCGAACAAATCTTCACGAAAGATTTCATTTCTCCTGAATTTGAGATAAGTGATATTATGATAGGACATTCCTATTTTATCACGAATATTGATAATGACGAAAATATTGATGAACTAACTAAAAAATTCATTTACCAAGTTTTACCTCTTATCAAAGAATATTTCAAAGATGGAATATTCCATTCAAAACCAGAAATAAGATTAGGCGATAAGTATTTTGATTTATCAAATAAAGTAATGTTAACAACAGATGATATAAAAGAATTCTTGAAATAATGATTTCTATTATAGCAAAAGAAAATGAGAAAATAGAAATAGATGAAAATTTAAATTCTTCTATACCTAATTTCAATGAAGTTATTCTTGCAAAAAAAGAAAGTCCTGAAATATTAGGATTGCATTTCGAAAAAGAGAATGATGAACTTGTATTGAAATCATCGTATTTTGTTGGTTATGCTTGGTTAGAAAGTAGAAAATCATACATAAACATTACACCTAAAAAAACAAAAAATGACAGAATTGCTGATTTTATAAAGATGTTTTCTGATTGTATTAATGATAGTTATGTAGCAACACATCTTGATGATACATATAAAATTTTCACAAAGCAACCTAAAATAGAAATTGATAAAAATGATGATTTAATAACTCCTTTTATAGTAATTAATTTCATAAATATTTTGCATAAAATTGCAAAACAAGGATTAAAGAAAGGTTACATAAGAGAGACTAAAAACTTGTCTTCAAAAATAAAAGGTCGAATATTTATTAATCAAACTATAAAATCCAATCACTATAAAAGTAAATTAGAGAAAACAGTTTGCGATTATCAGAAGCACACGATTAATTGTTTAGAAAATCAAATATTAAAAACAGCTTTGATACAAAGTTTAAAATATTTAGCATTTTTAGACAATGAACAACTTGTCAGTAAAATGAAAAACATTTTACATTCATTTAAACTTGTAGAAACAAAGGAAGTTTTTGAAAGAGATTTTACTAAAATAAAATTATCATCATTCTTTTTCGATTATAAAGAAGCTTTAAATTTAGCTAAATTGATATTTAATCAGCTTGGTTATTCTTTACAAACAAAAAGGAAAGAAGAAAAAATCAAGATACCCCCATTTTACATTAATATGCCTGAATTGTTTGAACGATATGTTGAAATTCAATTACGGAAAACGTTTTCAGTCAATGTAATTCCGGGATATTCAAACGCAAGTAGTGATAAAAACTCGTATTTGTGGGGTTTACGACCCGATTTTATTATAAGAAATCAAAACATTATAGTAGATGCAAAATACAAATATTGGTTTGTAAATCCAGTAAGTGATAATCTTAAAGATGATTTACAACAATTATCACTTTATGGGAGAATAGAGAATTTGAAAAATAATATCGGAACAGAAAAAAATAATGAGCCTGTAATTTTATTTGTTTATCCAAACACAGAAAAAAATAATGAGAAGGAAATAAAAATTGAAAATTCAGAACTAATTAAAGGGTTCACAAATATATATAAAATGGGAATTGAAATACCTAATAAAGAGACAGTTGAATGAAAATACTTTGCATAACACGCGTTATAAATAATTTGGCAGTCAGCGGTTTGCAAGGTTTAGAGCTTTTGTTTATGTTTACTGTAAATTGAAAGGAATGAGCAATAAAATGCCAAACAATTCATACCGATGTCCGTTATAATTTTATTTTTTTTATTGCAAAAATTTATATATTAGCAAATTCATTCTTTCATTTACATAAAAATTATATTATGAAAAAAATATTATTATTAATTATCTTACTTTTTGCTATATATAGTTATAGCCAAACAACCGCTGAAGAATATAATAACAGAGGTATTGCTAAAGGTAAGTTAAAAGATTATAAAGGAGCAATACAGGATTTTAATAAAGTAATAGAATTAAAACCTGATTATGCAGATGCTTATTATAACAGAGGTATGGCGAAAGATGATTTAAAAGATTATAAAGTAGCAATACAGGACTATAATAAAGCAATAGAATTAAAACCTGATTATGCAGATGCTTATTATAACAGAGGTATGGCGAAAGATGATTTAAAAGATTATAGAAGAGCAATACAGGACTATAATAAAGCAATTGAATTAAGACCTGATTATGTAGGTGCTTATTGTAACAGAGGCATTGTTAAAGGTGAGTTAAAAGATTATAAAGGAGCAATACAGGATTTTAATAAAGCAATAGAATTAAAACCTGATGGTGCAGATGCTTATTTAAACAGAGGTTTTGCTAAAGATGAATTAAAAGATTATAGAGGAGCAATACAGGACTATAATAAAGTAATTGAATTAAGACCTGATGATGCTAAAGCTTATTTAAGAAGAGGGTTGGATAAATATATGCTATTCTTTTTAAATAGCTCATTAGATAAACTAGATAGTGCTTGTTTAGATTGGTCAAAAGCAGGTGAATTAGGTGCGGAAAAAGCTTATGAATTAATAAAAAAGTTTTGTAATTAATTGTTTTTGCTGTTAATGGTTCAGTTTTAGGTTTTTAATTGGCACAAGTGAAATTTTTATTATCTGGTATGTACTGATTTTAGAAATTTTTAATGATTTTTATACTAAAATATATTATCAAAAATATAATAAACATTATAACGGCTAAAATTAAATTATCTTTTGCGTGTTTTTTTATCCCGTTTTAATAACTCATTTGTTAAATTTGTATAAAATCTGTGTTTTTTTAAAAAAGATTGTTTAAAAGCATTGTAACGGTTTTTTTTATTGTTGTGGATACTTAATTTATTATTAATATCATCTGACACTATTATAACAGGTCTTGTCTTTTTAATTTCACCACCAATTGTTGGATATAGTTATGCTAATTGAATTAAAGGTTTGGTATAAAAGCAAACTTTATTTTTTAGCAAAAAAACTAAAATTAACATTTCCATAATTCTTGTGTTGAAAAAAGTTTGGATGTTGGGTAAAATCCAATCTTTTTGAATGTTCAATAATAAGCCATGCATTTTTGTTAAGCAGATTTTTATTAAAAATAATGTCTGGCAGAGCATCAGTATTCTTCATATTATAAGGCGGGTCAGCAAAAATAAGGTCAAATGTCTGTTCACAATGATTTAAAAAGACAAAAACATCTTCATATATAGCAGTTATATTTTTAAAATTTAATTTTTCAGATGTTGTTTTTATAAATTTTATACATTTAAAGTTAAAATCAACAGCAGTTATCTCTTTACTTTCTCTTGATTCAAACTCATACGAAATGTTTCCTGTGCCTGCAAATAAATCAAGCACTCTGATTTGTTTAAAGTCAAAATGATTATTTATAATGTTAAATAATGCTTCTTTTGCCATATCAGTAGTAGGTCGGACAGGTAATTTTGCTGACATCTCAATATGTCTGCGACTATGAGTACCTCTTATTATTCGCATATATTTGAATTTAAAAGATTGTAAAAAGAATGAGAACCAAGGTCATCAAACACATAACTATATTTAAAAGTGTCATTTCTTTTTCCAAAACTAATGTTACGGATATATTTGTAAAGAATTTGGTATAAGTCAGAACGTTTTTCAATGTTACCAAGCAATATAAGGTCAATATTTTCAGGATTTAATTTAAGTTGCTCTAATACAAAGAGTATGAAATAAATAAAATCTTCGCAGGTTTTGTAATTAAAATAATTATAAAGCAAAAGTTCTTTGTTTTTAATAACAATAATATCAAAGTAAGAGTTGCTGACATTAACAAACATCTTTTCTTCCGTATCCTGATTTTTGTATTGAAAAAGCAAACTTTCAATAAGACAGCTTGAATGATGATTTATTTTATATGTAGAAAATGTATCTTTAAGTTTTGTTTCTACACATTTAGGTAAAGCATATATATTGTATGCCTCAGGACTATCTAACTTATCATAAATAATACTTTCTTCTTCAATATTATGATTAAATTTTAAATAAGTATCTTTTTTGTCTTTTTCAAAAAGAGGTAAAGGGATAAGCGTGGATTTTTTGTTTGCGAAAATTATTTTAACTGATTTATAAGTATTTTTCAGAAAATTTGTTTGTGTAATCAGTTGAGCAAATTTTTCGCAAAAAACCTGAAAGTTGTATATATTTTGTAATTGATATGATTTAAGGGCAATATACTTATTTCTTGTTGTATCTAATATGCAGAATGACAGTTGGTCTAATGAGACTATTATTGATAATATATAATTATTAGTATTTTTTAGGTCTAGTGTCTCATCTGATATGTTAATATTAGGTTTTAGAATGTCAGGCATTTATATTTTAGGGATAATAATTATTTAGAGTTTTGTATATAAACTAATGAATTATATGTCAATTTTTTATCAATACTGTCATGTCAATAATAAAGCTTCGTATAAAGCCAAACTCTGACAGGTCTGGCGACTCTGTCAGGTTTTATGTCTGTGATATTTAGACATTACTGACCTGTCAGAGTGCGTAGCACCTGACAGAGTCAATTCGCCTTAGGCGGAACTTTTTACTTATGATTTTTGTCTTTGCCTTTTGTCTTTTGTCTTTTGTCTTTGTCTTTTGTCTTTTGTCTTTTGTCTTTGTCTTTTGTCTTTTATCTTTTGTCTTTGTCTTTTGTCTTT
>CAZOSY010000161.1:0-6445 GCA_964582565.1 uncultured Bacteroidales bacterium
AATTTGCACCAGAATATGAAGGTAATCAAAGCGGGCTTAATTTCTGGAAACCATCAGGTAGTCATAATCTGTCAAGTGAAGATGGTTATGGAAATTATTATCTTTTTATTAATGATGACGGCAATGTTGGAATTGGAACCGGAAACCTTGATGCAAATTATAAATTAACAGTAAAAGGTGAAATATTATGCACACAGGTAAACATAACAGAAATAAACAATATACCTGATTATGTATTTGATACTAATTATAAATTAAAATCATTATTAAACGAAGTTGAGCCATTTATTATTAAAAACAAACATCTTCCTGATGTTCCCTCAGCAAAAGATATTAAAAATAACGGAATGAACATCGGTGATATGAACGTTATTCTTCTTAAAAAAGTTGAAGAATTGACTTTATATACAATTGAACAGCAAAAAACAATTGAAATTTTTAAAGAGCAGATTGAGAAATTAAATAAACAGGTTAATGAATTAAATAAAAACTAAAAATTTTAAATTATGAGAGCAATAATTATAACAATTGCAATAGTATTTACAAATTTAATCGTATTCTCACAAAATATTATTAAATTTAAATATGATGCAGCAGGAAACAGAACAGACAGATATATAGACCTTTCTACTAAATCTACTGAAATTAATACAATAGAAAATACAGATACTACATTTTTTAATGAACAGGAGCAGGCATTTTCAGAAAAATATTCTTTGGAAGAATCTTATGTTGACCAGATTGGTGAACAAAAAATTACTATTTATCCAAACCCAACAGGCGGACAAATAGTTGTTCATTTAGAAAATTATTCATTGAATAATGCAATTATAAAACTCTATGATTTGAATGGAAAATTAATTTTAAACAAAAGAATAAGGAAAGATTTTTCTTTAATTGATATCACAAATGCACCAAACGGAATTTATGTAATGAAAATATATATTGGAGATAATACTTCTGATTGGAAAATAGTAAAAAAATAAATAAAAATTAATAAAATTATTTGAAATGAAAAATATAATAAAAATATTATTATGCAACATATTCTTATTTATGTTTGTTCAATATTCCTTTACCCAGCAGCTAATTGAAAAACAAGGAAAAAGTTTTGAATTAAACACTCAGGATGATGGTGTTGATATTATTAATGCAAATTCATATATTTATACTGCAAGAGATTATATAAAATTATTACCGGGATTTAATTACAAAGCAGAAAATGATAATACTTTTGTTGGAAAGATTGATGAGTTTATTGTTTGCGATGTAGATTATATACCCCAGGATCAGGTTCCTGACGTTTCTGATTATCAAATAAATACTTCATTATCTGTTGGTGCCACTCAGGGAATTTCAAATGTTTCCAATACAGGTGCTGCCACTTATACTATACCTGTATTTACTCCAAAAGGTACTGCCGGTATGGAGCCAAATATAAGTATTACTTATAATAGTCAGTCAGGAAATGGTGTTTTAGGCTGGATGTGGCATTTATCAGGTCTGTCTGCAATAACCAGAGTACCAAAAAATGTTTATTTTGATAATGAAGTAGGAAGTATAAATTTAGATAATAACGACAGATTTGCCTTAGATGGGAATCGTTTGATTTTAATGTCTCCTTGCCCCACTATTAATGAAGAAGATACTTATGGACAAAATGACACAGAATACAAAACAGAAATCAACAATTTTAGCACTATTACTTTTTATAAAAATGCTTCAGGAGAATCCTACTTTATTGTAAATACCAAAGAAGGTCTGACATTAGAATATGGCAATACTGATGATTCAAAATTAAACCCAATTGGATCACAAGAAACATTAGTATGGTATATAAACAAAATCACTGATAGATTTAGCAATTTTATGAAATTTATTTATAAAAACGAAAATGGTGAATGTGTTATACAGGAAATTAAATATACAGGAAATACTGATGCAAATTTATTGCCTTATAACAGGATTTTGTTTTTTTATGAAAAACGCACCGTTGACCCTAATAAAATATTTTTCGCAGGACATGCAATTAAATCAGAAAAATTGCTTTATAAAATCAGAGTAGAAAGTTGTGAAGAAACTGTAAGAACTTATAATTTTAAATATACTTCTGATTTTTATTCAAAATTGATAGAGGTTGTAGAATCAGGAAGAAATAATGAGGAAATTAACTCAACTATTGTAAGTTTTCCATCTGGTGAAGCATCCATTGATGATGTGGAAGCCACTGAGATTGAGGCACCATTTCTTGCTGGTTATGACTTAATTCCTGTTGATTTTAATGGTGATGGATTAACAGATATTGTCGCTGCTAAATATGCAACAACAACTAACGAAGGATTTAAATATTATACTGAAATGGTGCTTTATAAATCAACACCCACAGGTTTTCTATGTATCAATACAATATTATTACCTGCTGTTACTTTTTTGACAGTTATTGATACAAAAACGGATATTAAAATACCTAATTCCCTGGGTTTTTTAGCAAATGATTTTGATGGTGATGGAACAGGAGATATTCTCTTATATAATGTAGAACCTTTTGGTTTATACCAATACAATGTTAAGAATATAAAAATATATTATGGTTCAAAAACACTTGATGAAAATATTTTTAGTAATTCAACAGATATATTATCTAGTACTGACCCTTATAATCGTTTTACTGGAATGGAAAAAAATTTCTTACACGTTGGTGATTTTGACGGTGATGGTAATACTGATATTTTTACTATTTTAAAATGGCCTACCAACAACAATAGGTGGAAGGGTACAATATATTTTCCTAGTAAAGAGATGTCAATAGAATTTACTTGTGACGACATTTTACTTCTTATTGCCAGAGCTCATTCTGTTAGAATTGTTGACATAAATGGTAATGGAAAACAAGAATTAATGGTTGTATATAACAGTATTGATGCTACATGGGATAAAAAAGGTGATATTTATGAATTTGGTTCTGTCATTCCAATTTCAATATCATCAATATCAACTTTAGATCTTCATCTTCTTTCTACATTAGATATATTTTATACAGGTGATTTTAACGGGGATGGAAAAACAGATTTATTAATAAAATATCCGGATAATTCCTGGTATATTGGATATTCAAGAGGTAATTCATTTAAAAAAATAAAAATTGACCAGGATTTTATATCAGATTCGAACTTTTTGGAAAATAATGTTCTTATAGGTGACTTCAATGGAGATGGGAAATATGACATTTCATATGGTCATTGTATTTATTATTTTAATGGATATAACAATTTTATAAAAAGGTCTTGGCTTAGCGGCTTTATTCCTGCTTATTTCCAAAAATGTACTGGCGATTTTAACGGAGATGGAAAACATCAAGTAATTCTTTACGGTAACTCTAGCTATGGTTCGTGGATAGTTAGTTTTAACCATAACAAAAGAGACCTTTTTGTTAAAAAAATTCTTAATGGATATAATAATTATGTTGAATTCCAATATAATCCTATTACTACAGGTCCAGAACTATATTCTCAATCAAGCAGCTCAGATTTCTTTAAAGCACCAATTTATGTGGTAAATTCAGTACTTGTTCCTAATGGTATAGATAATACTGATGATAATTATAATACAATAGTTTATTCTTATGCTGATGCTAAATATTATAAAGATGGTAAAGGTTTTGCCGGCTTTGGAAAAGTAACCAAAAAAAATATCTCAACAAATTTACAAATTGAAAACTGTTTTTCTTTTGATAATACACGTCATATCAGTTTACCATCACAAAGTATAAAAAAAGTAAGTGGTCAGGATATCTCTTCTACTGAATATGAATACTTTTTTCCTGGTAGTTATTTGAGTTGTAGTGGTTATATATATTTCTTTCCATATATTAAAAAAATAACAGAAATTAATCATTTAAATGAAACACAAACAATAACAAATAACGGCTATAGTAATGATGGTAATTTAGTTTCTAAAACAATTAATTACGGAAGCGATGTATGTAAAATAATAAGTTATGAATATGATTATGATGCAGCTGGCTTAACTATACCTCATAAAATTTCCCATATCAAAACCATGTCTAAATACTTAGATAACACAAGTTACTACTTCTGGAAAGATGAAGATTTTACTTATTCATCTGCTAATGGCTCACTTACTTCTTATGAAAAAGATGATATTACTACAACTTACGAAAATTACGATGACTTTGGTAATCCATGGAAAATTACAGCTTCTGCTGATGATATGCCTTCAAGAACAACCTTATTTGAATACGATAACAAAGGCCGCTTTTTAATAAAACAAACAAATCCATACTATCAATCGGTATCTTATGAGTATGACCAAAAAATCGGTAAACTGATAAAAAAAACAGATATTAACAATCATTCTTCAACTTATAAATATGACAATTTTGGACGTTTAATAAAATCTGTTTCCCCCGAAGATATTGTTACTGATATTTCTTATAATTGGTCTCCTGACGGGCAAATTCCTAATGCTCTGTATTATAAATCAATTACTGCTACTAATGCTCCTGAACAGGAAATTTATTATGATCGGCTTAACAGAGAATTATGTTCTAAAATTCAAAGTTACAACAATAATTTTGTCCTTAACGATAAACAATATAATCAAAAAGGAGAACTTATCAGTGAATCAGAACCTTATTTTGAAGGCGAAATACCATCACGATTTACTACATATAAATATTTTGATGACAGCAGATTAAAGAAAATTATTAGTCCTAACAACACAGTAGAATATTCTTACAGTGGCACCACTGTTACCACTGACATTTTTTTGCCCCCAAACCCAGAACAAACATTTTCAAAAACATACAATGCTTTTGGTGATATTATTTCTGCTACTGACGCAGGCGGAACAATTAGTTATCACTACCATAGTTCCGGACAAGTTAATACAATTACTTACAACGGGAAAAAAACAACAATAGAATACGATAATTATTATGGAAGACAGAAATATTTAGACGATCCAAATGCTGGTATAACTAGATACGAATACAATGGCTTTGGTGAACTAAAAAAACAAACTGATGCAAATGATAAAACTTATGAGATGAATTATGACCAACTTGGCAGATTAATTACAAAAACATATACAGAAACAGGAGGTATATATAATTATATTTATGATACACAAGCAAACGGAAAGGGCTTATTGTCCTCTTTTACTGCACCCAATGGCAACTCAACTACTTACCAATATGACAACCTCAGCCGTATTAATTCAATTACAGAAACAACAGATGGACAAAATTTTACAACCTCATACCAATATGACCAGTATGGAAATATCTCTGAAACAACCTGTCCATCCGGCTTTGCTGTTACTCAGCATTATAACCAACAAGGATACCTCTCAAAAATAAAACGTGCTGATAACAATTCCTTAATATGGAAAGGCGAAACTACAAATGCTTTAGGACAATTTACTCAATATACAAAAGGTAATGATATTATTACACAAACTTTTAATGACTTTGGTATGCCTGAACACATATATAGCGAAAATGGCACTCAGAATTATGGATTGGGTTGGGACATTTCCACAGGAAACCTTCTTAGCCGTCAAGATAATATTAAAGGACTCTCTGAAGGTTTTGAATATGACAACCTGAACCGACTAACATATTCTTTATCTTCAGGACCAGGACCTTGGGCAATTCATTTTCCTTCTGATATTTCTTATGAAAATAATGGTAACATTGATTCAAAAACTTTTACAGGTATTTACTCTTACGAAAGCCCAAAACCCAATGCTGTTACCACTGTAGAATCCGACCCTACATGCTTAATGTCACAATTACCGCAGGTTATGACCTATACACCATTTAACAAAGCAAAAACCATAACCGAAGGTGACTATGAGTTAAACATTATTTATGGTCCTGACAACCAGCGAAGGAAATCAGAATTGAAATACCAGGGCAATGTGCAAAAAACAATATTTTATGGTAATGGTTACGAAAAAATAATTATGGGTAGTGATATATATGAAGTAGATTACATAAGTAGCAGTGCAGGGCTTGCAGCAATAAATGTCAGCCACAACGGAACTGATAATATGTATTATGTTTATACTGACCATCTTGGTTCATTACTCACAATTACAGATGCATCCGGGGATATAATTTATGAACAAAATTTTGATGCCTGGGGCAATAAACGCGGTATAAATTTCTGGAATTTATCATCAGATCTTACAATACCTCCACCATGGCTCATTAGAGGTTTTACCGGCCACGAACACCTGCCTGAGTTTGCTCTTATTAACATGAACGGCCGTATGTATGACCCGGTTCTTGGCACATTCATAAGCCCTGATAATTATGTGCAATTACCTGACTTTACTCAGGGTTTAAACAGGTATTCTTATGCCTTGAATAATCCACTGGTGTATACTGACCCAAGTGGTTATTGGTTTGGAATTGATG
>CAZOSY010000162.1:0-6431 GCA_964582565.1 uncultured Bacteroidales bacterium
ATATTTTTGTTAGCTCTTGTTGTTTTTGAAAAAGAGGACTAAATAAAAATACAAAAAAACTTAATTAAATATCCTGATAAGTCAAATTTATATATTTTTGTGTATAATGTTATTTGTTTTAATTTGTTGATAATATATATCTATGGTTTTTATGTAAGTTTGTATTTTAATAAAATAAATTATTATGGACAAAATTTCTGATATAAAAAATAAAATAAGAGTAGGCATTACTCACGGAGATTTGAATGGTATAGGATATGAAATAATCATTAAGACATTAATGGACACGAGAATATTAGAATTGTTCACTCCTGTTGTTTATGGCTCTTCAAGAGTTGCTTCTTACCATAGAAAAACTATTGGCATTGACAATTTTAGTTTTAACTTAATAAAAGATACTAAATTTGCTAATCCTAAACGGCCAAACATAATAAATTGTTATAACACAGAGATTAAAGTTAACCTTGGAGAGTCAACTGATATAGCAGGTGAATTAGCATATTTAGCATTAGAGGCAGCTGTTAAAGACCTGAAAAACAACAAGATAGATGTATTAGTTACAGCTCCAATTAATAAAAAGAATATACAATCAAATGACTTTACTTTCCCTGGACATACAGAATATTTAGCTCGAAAATTTGACTGCAAAGACAGTTTAATGCTTATGGTTAGCAACAAAATAAGAATAGGCGTTGTTACGGGGCATATTCCTGTCAAAGATGTTGCTTCCAATATTACACAGGAACTGCTCTTAAAAAAGACAGAAATATTAAACGATTCTTTAATAAAGGATTTTGGCATAAGAAAACCCAAAATAGCAATTTTAGGACTTAATCCACATGCAGGCGATCAAGGACTCATTGGCGATGAAGAACAAAAAACAATCATTCCCGGTATAAAAAACGCTTATGATAAAAACATTCTTGCTTTTGGTCCGTATGCTGCTGATGGATTTTTTGGCTCATCAAATTTTGCAAAGTTTGACGGTATTCTGGCAATGTATCATGACCAGGGATTAATACCTTTTAAGACACTTTCATTTGATAAAGGTGTTAATTTTACTGCTGGATTGCCAATTGTAAGGACTTCGCCCGGACACGGCACTGCATATGATATAGCAGGTCAAAATCAAGCTTCGCCCAACTCTTTCCGTGATGCTATTTATATGGCTTGTGATATTTACAGAAAAAGATTAGAATATGAAAAATTAAATACTAATCCTTTGTAAAAATAGAGTTGCAGTTGCAGTGGCAGTGGCAGTAGCAGCAGCAGTGGCAGTGGCAGCGGCAGTAGCAGTGGCAGTGGCAGCGGCAGTAGCAGTGGCAGTGGCAGCGGCAGTGGCAGTAGCAGTAGCAGTGGCAGTGGCAGCGGCAGTGGCAGTAGCAGTAGCAGTGGCAGTGGCAGAAATAGTAGTTATACTTTATATTGGTATATACTGAAATAATCAGGCATTCGTCATTAGCCGAACATAACTGCCTTATGACGTGATTCAGTACAAATTTTTGAGTTTTTTTGTTTATGCAGGATAATGGAATAATAGCTGTATGACTTTATGATTAATGACCCTGATACGCTTCGCCCCAGTACGCTCCGCTACGGGGTAAACTACGGGGCAAGAACAATGACAACTAATGACAACTAATGACAATTAATTATAATATAGAACAAATCTCTGATATTGTCAAAGGCAAACTGATTTTATCTGATATGAGTGATGCTGTAATAAAGCATTTACTTACAGATAGCCGACAGATTGTCTTTACAAAAAATTGCCTCTTTTTTGCACTTACAGGAAGAAATAATAACGGACATAAATATATTAAAGAGCTTTATAATAAAGGCATTAAAAATTTCGTCATATCTTCTGTCCCTTCCAATATTAAAAAATTCAAATATTCAAATTTCATTCTTGTTAAAGATACTTTAAAAGCCCTGCAAATATTAACATCTTTTCATCGCAAAAATTTTGATATTCCTGTAATTGGCATTACCGGTAGCAATGGCAAAACTATTGTTAAAGAGTGGCTATATCAAATTATGTGTGAGGATAAAAAAATTATAAGAAATCCCAAGAGTTATAATTCGCAAACAGGGGTTCCTCTATCAGTATGGAAGATAAAACCTGAATTTGATTTTGCTGTTTTTGAAGCAGGTATATCCAAGACCGGTGAAATGGAAAAATTACAAGACATTATAAACCCGACTATTGGCATTTTTACAACTATTGGCGATGCACATTCTGAAAATTTTGTGAACACAAAACAAAAAATTAATGAAAAACTTAAATTATTTAAAAATGTAAATATTTTGATATACTGCTCTGATTATGATGAGATAAAAGAGCAGATTGCCAGAACATTAAAAAATATAAATTGTTTTTCATGGAGCAAAAAAAATAAAGGGAATTTGAATATACAGAAAATCAGTAAAAATGATTATCAGACAAATATCTGTGCTTTTTATAATAAAAAAAATATAAATATTACTATCCCTTTTACTGATGATGCTTCAATAGAGAACGCTATTCATTGCTTGGCAACTATGCTTTATCTTGGCTATGATAATAATATTATATCTCAAAGAATGAAAGTGCTTACATCAGTTGCTATGCGTCTTGAACTAAAACAGGGTATTAATAATTGCTCAATTATTAATGATAGCTATAATTCTGATATAAATTCATTGAGCATTGCTATTGACTTTCTTAATCAGCAAAAACAACATAAAAAGAAAACTATTATACTGTCTGACATCCTTCAAAGTGGCAGAAACGAAGAGGATTTGTATAACGAAGTATCTAAATTGATTTCTAATAAAGGTATAGACAGGATTATAGGTATAGGCAAAGCAATAAAAAGACAATATGATAAATTTAAAGTTGAAAAAGTATTTTTTGATACAACAGATGATTTTTTAAATAATTTTTCTTTTTCTTCATTTTATGATGAGACAATTTTGATAAAAGGAGCGCGTATATATAAGTTTGAGTTGATAAGTAAAGCATTAGAGCAAAAAACGCATGAGACCATACTTGAAATTAATCTTAGTGCAATTATCCATAATCTTAATTATTACCGTTCTCTTTTAAAGCCGGATACAAAAATAACCGCTATTGTCAAAGCATTTTCGTATGGAAGTGGCAGTTTTGAGATAGCAAACATCCTTCAGTTTCATAATATTGATTATCTCGCTGTTGCATATACTGACGAAGGTGTTGAATTGCGTAAAGCAGGTATATCAGTGCCAATAATTATTATGAATCCTGAAAGCCAGAGCTTTGATATGATGATAAAATATGATTTGGAGCCGGAAATATACAATTTAAGATTGCTTAATTTGCTGAGTCAGTCAATAAAAAGAAACCTGATTAGATATAATAAAATCATTCCCATACATATAAAACTTGATACAGGTATGCATCGCCTGGGATTTGAAGATAATCAATTAAAAGAACTTATTCAATGTATAAAAAACAATAAAAATATTTATATAAAATCAATATTTTCACATCTTGCAGCTAGTGATGAGCCAATGTATGATGATTTTACCAAATTACAGGTTAAGCGGTTTGTTAAGATGAGTGATTTTATTAAATCACAAATAGATTATCCTGTTTTCTTGCATATATTAAATTCATCAGGCGTTAGCCGTTTTAGAGAATATCAGTTTGATATGGTTCGTTTGGGAATAGGACTTTATGGAGTATCTCCAGATAAATCAGAAAAAAAATTATTGCAAAATGTAAGCTCTTTAAAGACAAGCATCTCACAGATAAGAGAAGTTCCTGCTAATGAAACCATTGGTTATGGCAGAAAATATGTTGCTAAATATAATATGAAGATTGCAACAGTTGGTATTGGATATGCAGACGGATTAAATCGTAAACTTAGCAATGGCAAAGGTAAATTAATGGTAAACGGCAAACTTGTTCCAATTGTTGGTAATATATGTATGGATATGTGTATGATTGATATTACTGATGTTAATGCAAAACAAGGCGATCAGGTAATTGTCTTTGACGATAATTATCCGGTTACAGAAATTGCATCCCAACTGCAAACTATTCCTTATGAAGTATTGACCAGTGTGCCGGCAAGGGTAAAAAGGGTTTATTATAAAGAATAAAAAATCAGACCATTATGTTATTAAAATATCCTCTCGCCAAGACGCAAAGAAAATATAGGCTCTATATGGAATATAGTGGGTAATAATTATTTCTATATTATATATTTATGTTATATAGAAAAACTCTCAATAAGCAACATACAATAATCAATAAACAAGTAAAAAAAAAAGAATTTGCTTAAAAATTATAGAAAGGAAACCATTAATCTCAAACACAAAGAAATTAGCTCCAATTATGAAAGAAACGGAAGAGTTAATAGCTATAATTTATAAAAGTATTGAAACTGCAAAGTAGAATATGCAGAAATAATGAAAATTGAATATTGTATGTTGAGTGTTGAATGTTTGAGCCCTATAATGAGTCGGCATTTTATAATTACCCACTATAAACGACATAGAGCCAAAATATATTACCAACAAATAATATTAAAATGGCCATACATTGTGAACTGTTATTTTAAATAAAAAATAAGTATGTTTAAAAAAATATTGAACAAAAAGTTTAGGAAGAACTTTTATTGTTTTTATGTAAGAGCCGTTATATGATTTCCTAGTCAAAGGAAGATAATAAATTGGCTGCAATATTAATACAACCCATAATTTTACTATTAATAAGATTATTTTTAATTTATTTCCATTTGGATTTTTTTTATATAAATAAATAAGTTTATTCATATATTTTTGGTTTAAAAACGGAGCAAATCTTGTAATATTATTAATATTTTCTAATTTTAGGGTATGAAATCTGTTACTAAGATAGCTACCTATTTTTTCAGGACATTGTTTTTTTGCGTTTTCAAACAGCTCTGTTCCCGGATAAAAAATCAAAGAAAAAATCCTTGGCATAAAAGGTCTAGGCACTTGCATCAAAACTTTTACCGTCTCAATTCTGTCGTCATCTTTTTCAAAAGGATTATCTACAATAACATCATAAAAGCCGGATAAATCAAGCTCTTTAACAATATTTGCTGCTTTAAGAAAGTCCTCTTTTAATGTTTGTCTTTTATATATATCTTTTAAGGTTCTGTTGCTTCCGCTTTCTAATCCAAGATTAATCCAAACCAAGCCGGCATCTTTAAGCATTTTTAATTTATCTTTTGTAATATACAAAGGTATTGCATGTACAATGAACGGAATTTTTATCTTTGTTTTATATTCTTCACAAAATTCTTTTAAATATTCAATACTACACGAGAGAAAACTGTCATCTTCAAAATTAAAATATTTGATGTCAGGATGGTCTGTTATTGCTTTTTTAAGTTCAAATATAATATTCTGCACACTTCTGTGTCTTACTTTTTTTGTTTTATAAAGTTTTGAATAAAAATTATTACAACAAAAAGTACAGGCAAAGGGGCAACCTCTTGAACTCATAACAGAATAAGAATTGCCTGTGTTGTAACTGTATTTTGTATATAATTTTTTGTTAAGAACAGTTATCTTTTTTTTATGACAAATAAAACTATGGACAGGAATATATTCATAACAAGGTATTGTATCTAAATCTATATTAACAGGATACAAAGGATTTTTTTTTATTTTGCCGTCTTCCAAATAGCAAAGTCCTTTTATATCTTTTATTCCCACCTTTTCGGGATTATTTATACTAACAGCATTTGCAAAGTCAACAATAGTTCTTTCACCTTCACCAATACATACATAATCAGCATGTTCTATGCATTGTTCCTGCATAACTGTCGGATGTATTCCGCCCCATATTACCGGGATGGATTTAAAATTGTCTTTTAGATATTTAGTTAAATCGCGGGCTTTGTAATAATCAATAGACATTAAACTGATACCAATAAAACCAGGAGATATTTCAGAGATAAACTCTTTAATAGATTTTAATGTTTTTTTGTTTCTGAGATTAACATAAGGCAAATAAAGGATATGAGAATTATATCCGGCATTTAATAAAGAATAGTGCAGATATTTTATTCCTATTACTTCATTCCTGCTTTGAAGAGTGATTAATAATGTATTCATCTCTGATTTTTTTACAAAATTACACAAAAATGCAGATATATTATCAATTATTTGGCGAATTAAAGGTTTTTTATTATCTTTGATGCGTCTGTATAGTCCCATATTTTTAGTTTTTTAAAATGAACTTCAAAATACCTGCCTGTGGCAGACAGGTCGGATAGTTGTGAAAAAAAATAAAAAAAATTTGTTAATTAAAATTTTTGTTTTATTTTTGTAAAAAATAATGATTACCATTTAAGCTCAAAATGGTAACTAATCACATGTTATACGAAACCGTCCCGATTTTAAATCGGGATTTGGTTGAGTTAATGCCGAAC
>CAZOSY010000163.1:0-6424 GCA_964582565.1 uncultured Bacteroidales bacterium
ATAACGGCTTGCGTGTATGTGCAGTAGCGGATTAGATGCACTTGCCTTTCAGTGTAGCAAAACGTTTTTTAAAAGCACAGACTTGTGATTTACCACTTCACCCGCTATTGCCACATACACGCTGTTATAGGCTGCCGTGTGTCCGCGATGAACATATATTCAGGGTAATTTTGAAAAAACAACCTTTTCAAAATAGATACAATTAGGCTTGAATATAATTTCATTTTTTGACAATTCTGAATGTATCAAAGTATCAGGACGAACCAATAAAGTGGTCTTTTTTTCATTATAATTTAATAAGATTCCTGTGTCTTGAATTACAAAATCTTCTAAATTTAAGGGAGAATCAACACTGGTGTAGCCGTAATTAAAAACTCCTGTTTTTTCTCCAAAGAAGTAATACTTTCTTATGTTACTTAAATCACTTCCGAAATCATAATTCCAAAAATATTGGCATACAAGTAGGGTGTCATTAAATTGATTAAATATAATGCTATCAGGGAAATGTTTGTCTTCAATCATATAGGTAGCTTTCTTGCCATTTTTTTTGTAAAAAAGTTCAACAGAACTTTCCGCAGGATTACGTAACACCAAAACAGAAAAATATTTCTTGTTTACAACTCTTGAATTTTGTAGCTCCTCCTGTGTAACACTAATCCATCTTACTGGCAATGAATCATTCTTGTTGTAAAATAAAAGTTTATTAATGCCACTACCGTTTTCTTTAATATCAAAAAACTGCATAATATCAGGTATATTTTCTTTAAACCTTGGCAACTTACTATCGGTTGCATCCTTGGAATCATTACAGGATATAGCTAAAATGATAAACAAAGGAATAAGATAAAAATGAACTCTCATTTCTGTGGACTTAATAGTTGTTTATATTTATTGCTTCCCCTAACATATTGAAATTTTCCATTTGTGCCTTCTGGAATTGCAACATCAAAGTCACCATTTATAGTATTACCAGAACCGTGAGCATAATAAAGTATTTGTTCAAATTGTTTGGACGAGCCTTTAGGTACTGAATAATACTCATTTAAAACGCTTACAGCATCCAAAGTAGCAGTATAAACGGCCGATAATCCAATATTCATATTTTTTTTTTGGTATGCACTTTCTCCAAGACCATATCTTTCGTTATTACCGTATTTAAAATCCTTATATGATTTATAAGTAGTAGCTTGATAACCTTTAATAGTTTGAATTGTGCCATCAGATGAATATTGCGTAACTCCCAAACCATATAGTTTTAATCTGTTATCAATTGATGCACCGATTACCAATGGTTGCACAGTTGGATCATCATTAGTAACATAGCTACCTCCCAACTCTGCTGAAATCAAAGCAAATTTTACAGCTTGATCTGTTTTGTACTTTCCTGAAGTGTCCGTTGACATATCTAATGACTTTATAAATGTACTTTCCTTTCCAGCGTATACATTTATAATATTTTTGGCCTTATTATAGACTAACTTGTAATGCCCTACCTTTGTATGACCATCTCGTTTCGTTTTATCATCAAACCAAGTAAATTCTCCGGTTTTATGATTAACAAACCAATTACCAGTTCCTAAGGATTCTTCAACAATCTTACTTTCCAAAACCTCTCCACTTAAATCAATTGTAACCAATAATTTTTTCGTATCAAAAACCGTGTTACCTGTAAAATCAGTAATTTGCGCCGTGATTTCAAACTTCTTTTTACTCTCTTTTTTAGGGATATCTATGTCAAAAACAGCCATATAGTTGGTTAACTCTTTTGATGCTCTTTGTTTATTTTGGTCAATAGAAATATATACACTTTCCGCATAGCCTTTAACTGAAACAGATACTGTAATAGTTACTGTTTTAGTTTTCGATTCTATGGGTGGTATATTATAAATTGGATGTCTGTATTTAGCAGGGTAGAGGTTGTCGTAAATAGGAGGATTTTGTATCAATTTCTTTCTTAAGTCCCCATTATCAATAGAGATACCTACAATTTCGCCATTTTGTTGTTCCTGCAACCTTAACTGCTTTTGCTTTTCCACCCACCCTGGTGCAAAAATGCTATCCTCCCCAAAGGGGCTGGTTTTCCAAAATTCCTCTGCCATAACTATTTCTCAATTATTGGATTTTCAATATTGTCTAAGCCTTCTAAAAGTCTATCATCACTGCCAAATGTTAAAGACTCGTCATCACAACAAGGTAAGCCTTGCTCGTCTTCCAAGTAAGTAGATTTTGTTTGTTTATATTACGTTTCCACCTTTTATACTTAATTTTTTCTCTCACTTATTGAAATAATTTACCCAATTATTGTTCCTTTATAGGAATATAGTCGTTTAAATCAAATGCTTTCCTTTTTTCATTGTAATTTAAAATAATCTTAGTGGATTTAATTCCAATTAGTTTTAACTTGTCTGAGATATTCTCCCCGTCAACAATATTTAAATAAACATCAGCTTTTCCGTCTTTATTAAAATCATACACCACAAATTTCGGGAACACGTCATTATTCTTGTTTAATTTTAATAATGAGTCAATTGGCTCAAACAGTGGCATATCAGTATGTAAATAACTGAAGTAAAAAACAGTATCTATGCTACTCAAATGAATTAAAAGACTAAATTGTAGGTGAGCTCCATTATTTCCAAAAAACATTATCCTATCTAAAATAGCATCTCCATCAAAATCCCAATTACCAGAATAATCATGTAATTGGCTAGTTTCTATGTAAGAGTATTTTACATTACTATTTTCGTAAACAGAAAAATATGAATTTGACGGTTTAGCATCTTGTAAAGAATTTGTTGATACATGTATTGGCTCTTTTTTGTCATTAGTACATTGAGTAAAAACAAAAAGTGACATAAAAGATAAATATATTATACATTTAACCATTGTTAAAACAATTTTTTTTCGATTGTATATGGATGTGTGCCTGTTTCAAATAATTTCCAAACAAGATTTGCTTTTTTTAATCCTTCCGATGAAACTCCTTTATATGCAACAATCGCATTAAACCAAGGTAAATCACTTTTGAAATGCGAACTCTTTATTTGTAATGCATATTCCATTTTTTGAATAAGAGCCCCAGCCGCTAGCATAACGTCATTTTTGTTCCCCATAGCCTTGTAGTTTGTTTTCCAATTCACGGGAATTTTAAATTCTTTAACTACTGCGTTATACAAATTACCATCTGTTACTCGTCCAAGATTTAATTGATATACTGCATTTGGATTGGTTTTAGGAACACTTTCAATAAGTTTTTTATATTCAACTCCTGCACCCATTTCCGATTCAGAAAACATCAGTGCTTTCAACAAGCTTGGATTAAGTCTTTTGTTCCCCTTAAACACTTTTAGTTTATTAAAGTCATCAACAACATTTTCAATATGACCATCTAATTTATTCCATTGACTTTCAATGGCAACAGCATCATTTAATAATACTTGGTTTTTGTTTTTTAAATCTTCTAAACGTTGCAACTCCTCTTTATTTGCTTCTGAAAGAGCATTCATAACTTCTGCGTCAGTTGAATTGTCAGTTATTTTACCTATTTTCTTATAATATTCAACATACTCAGATTTTGTCTTATTATATTGATTCTCGGCTTTTTCCTTTTGGTTTTGAAATTGTTTTTTATCAGGATGAACATAATATTGAACCTTTTGTTTTTCATCCGTGTTATTTTTTTGTGATTCTCTCTCTAACCTTGCCAGTTTCTGCTTTTCCTCCCAACTAGGGTGAAAGATACTGTCCTCACCAAAAGGACTACTTTTCCAAAATTCTTCAGCCATAATATTATTCAATTATAGGATTTTCAATATTGTCTAAGCCTTCTAAAAGTCTGTCATCACTGCCAAATGTTTCAGAATCGGCATCGCAACAAGGTAAGCCTTGCTCATCTTCCAAATAAGTAGATTTTGCCTGAATAATTGTGAGCATAGACGGCACTCTTGATTTCCAAGTTCCCTCTACGGTTACTTCATCTTGGTTTTGTAATTCATTCAAGAGCGATAAATAACGGTCGTCTTCTGTTTCGGGTATGATGTCGCCCTCTGTGTAAATTTCACCTGTGTCCAAATACCACAAAACGGCTTTTTCAAATTGCGGACGAACAGGAACTAATATTTTTGCCATCCCGCTTTGCAAAAATGCTTCAAAAATTGGGTCTGGATTTTTGGTTTGTAGTAGTTCGTACCACATACATTTTTCGCTGTAGTAATATGGGTAGAAGATGTAACTGAAGATTTCCCACTGAAATGCCGTTTCAAAGAATTTGACAAACTCGGCAAATTTTTCTAACTGTTGATTTTGGCGAGTTTCGGGAATGATTGCTTCAATTACCTTTTCTTCATCCTCGCACGTGGTGCATTTGTATGTTTTGCAATCATAGAAACGCTTGCCCAATTCATAACAATAAGGTTTGCTCAACATTTCAATACAAGCACGTTTTAATTCCCTTTCTTCAATAAGTCTGTTGAAAGCTGCATTGCTAAAGTTTTCACTACCTTCTTGGTCAGCTTGGGCTGCTAAAGCTGCTTGTTGCAGTTGTAATGCTTCGCTGTACTCGTCTAACGTTTTTTGATAAGCCTCTTGTAGTGCAGTTAGAGTGTTTTCTTGCCATTCTTTGAATAACACAGGGTCTGAAACACATTTTACTTTTAACGAAGCACTATAATTGTCAGTTCTTCTGTATCTTACCACAAAAGAAATCGAACCTGCCAAATTGGGAGTTAATACGAAATGGTAATCGAAGTTTCTTGTTCCCTTATCTTTAAAATCACCTACATATTTTTTATAGCCACTAAAATCAAATTCAATGTATGCAGAACCAGTAACAGTTTTATAATTAAATGAGCCAACACCATCAATTCTCTCGGCAACAAAACCAGTCGGCATTATAATACTGCTTAATGTTTGGCTTTGGGAAGAACTTTTGTTTTCAACTTCTGTTACAGGAATGTCAACAGTCAGATACTGTGTTTCTGATTCATAGTTTTGTATGCTTGTGCCGTAAGCACTAGCAGCTTGACTAGCATTGTTGCCATTTATGTCGTTGGCAGTTTCAATACCAAAATCGGACAATGTTTTGGGTGGAGTTAAAGTAGATTGTTGTTCTTCTTTTTTCTTGTTTTTCCACTCCATTGCTTTTTTGTAAAGTAAAGCAGGATTAGGAACTTCAACTTCTAAAACAAGTCGCTTGCCATAATTTAAGAGTTCGTTATTGTAGATTTTATCAACCCAACGATAAACGCCAGTAACATGTTGTGTTCCTTTCCTATTATCAAAGCCGTGTTTGTTATTTTCTTCAAATTCTTTGATGATTTTGTAAGTTCGCCTTTCTGTTGTTTTTTGTTCTATGCGTTCTAAGGCTCTTTCGGTTACTTCTTTGGCGTAATTTTTTGCTTCCGTATTCGAAAGTGCAGAAGAACTGCTACTGTTGTAACCTGTACTGGCATTTGCGGTAATGCTTCCAAAAACTTTTGAATCTTTTGAAACTGTAACCGAACCGCTTATGTCAAATGATTTGTCTTTTTGTAATAGTTTGGCAACTTCTGAACTCAATTCATTTCTTTCGGTTGTGGTGGTATCGTTGATGTTTTCAATAGTTGTTTCTGTTGTGAGTTCTGTAGTTTGCTCAGTTCGCAATAAGTTTCTTGTACTTTTTTCTTTGAATTCACGCGCCATCACATTTTCAATGTGCGAAACTTCTCCCGGTACATAGCAACACAACGTTTGTTCTACTCTTCTGTATTCTTGTATTCCAAGATTATGAATACCAAATAATTTTCCTCCACAATTTGCATATTGCCAAGGTCTAAAGCAATTGGTAACTATTTGCGGAATTACTATGGCTAATTTAGAAATGTCTTTAAGTTCAAGTCGTTTGATGTTTTCTACATAAAACTGAGCAATTATCATTTGCAAACAAGCTTGTCTTGCTGATTTTGATTTTTGCGTGGCGGTTTGAACAAAAAGTTCTTCCCATATTTTTAGATGAACTTCATTCTTCAAAGGTCTTGGTGGTTCTACGTCCAATGGTTTCTTAGAACTGTCATTTTTCTTTTGTTTCATCAACAAGCTTGAGTAGTCAAAAAACTCAGGGTTGATACTTCTAATTTCTTTATAACTGTTAGCAGGTCTAAATCTACCTATAAATTCATTATATTCTTTTTCGTTGCTCCCATCCTCATTGTGAACAGGACACTGGTTAAACTGACTTTGTGCAATGTCAGGATGTTGAATAAAAAAGTCATTTATTTCATTAATGTCAATTTTGTCAGGAGAACGAAATGTTTTAAAACTAAACAAGTTCGTTTTGATTTTTGGTATTGCCATATTTTCAGTTTTTAAGTTGCTTTTCTACTATTCAATTTTTAATGAACGATAAACTTTCTCTTTTATTGTGTCGCTCTTTAAGGTTGCCTATAAC
>CAZOSY010000164.1:0-6415 GCA_964582565.1 uncultured Bacteroidales bacterium
TTGAATATGTGTAATTTACAAACTTTTTGGATAAATTTGTGAATTATTCAGGTTAGAACCTTTAACAAAAAAAAATTATAAATAAAACTTTTTTTATCAATTATTAAAAAATAATTAATACTTTTGAACTATAAATTTAAAAAAATTATAACACTTTAATTACAATATAATATGGCTAAAGAAAATAAAGATAACAACGAAAGCACTGAAAAATTAAAAGCTCTTAAGCTTACACTTGACAGGATAGAAAAAAATTATGGTAAGGGCTCAATAATGAAATTAGGTGATTCTCCTGTAACAGATATAGATTTCATCTCAACAGGTTCTATAGGATTGGATAATGCTCTTGGTATTGGCGGATTGCCAAAAGGAAGAGTAACAGAAATATACGGACCTGAAGCATCAGGGAAAACAACATTAGCTTTGCATGCTATTGCAGAAGCACAAAAAAATAACGGTATTGCTGCTTTTATTGATGCTGAACATGCTTTTGACAGAGCTTATGCTCATAATTTAGGCGTAGATACTGAAAATTTGCTCATATCTCAACCTGATAACGGTGAACAAGCTCTTGAAATAACAGAAAATCTTATCCGTTCAGGTGCTGTAGATATTGTTGTTATTGATTCTGTTGCGGCTCTTACACCGAGAAGCGAAATAGAAGGTGAAATGGGGGATTCTAAAATGGGACTACAGGCACGTCTTATGTCGCAAGCACTGCGTAAACTTACAGGAACAATAAGCAAAACAGGATGCTGCTGTGTCTTTATAAATCAATTGCGTCAAAAAATAGGTATTGTATTTGGTAATCCTGAGACAACTACAGGTGGAAACGCTCTTAAATTCTATACATCAGTAAGAATAGATATAAGAAGAATAGGACAAATCAAAGATAAAGAAAACATTACAGGAGGCAGAGTAAGAATGAAAGTTGTGAAAAATAAAGTAGCACCACCTTTTAGAACTGCTGAATGTGATTTGATGTATGGGACAGGCATATCTAAGACAGGCGAAATAATAGACATCGGCTCTGAACTAAATATTATCAAAAAAAGTGGCTCATGGTTTAGCTATGGAGAGACAAAACTCGGACAAGGCAGAGAAGCTGTTAAGTCATTACTATCAGACAATCCTGAACTGGCAGAAGAACTTGAAAAGAAAGTCAGACAAGCACTTAAAAATCAATAAGCCCTACCCTGCCAATAACAAATTATGAATTTTGTACTTTGTGCTTTGTATTTGAACTTGGAATTTAAAATTCGTAATTTTGAATAAGCTGACAGGATATAAAAATTTCTATATCTTTTGATTTTTTTAAAAATGTAAGTAATTAAAAATGAACTAATTACGAAAATACAAGCAGATGAAGCATTATATCATATTTATTTCATTATTGTTTATTCTATTATCATTTTCGTGCATAAACAATAATAAGACAGAAAATAAAAATGTATCTGTAACAAAAACAGACAGCATATATGACAATACTGAAATGAATACAGCACAGGTTTCAGAACAGATTATAACAGAACTAAACAAAAAAATTAATAAAGCCCCTAAAAATGCTAATTTATATAATGAACGTTCAAAATTATTTATTAATAAAGGACAAATAAATAATGCTTTAAAAGATATAAAAAAAGCCCTTGAAATAGATTCAACAAATGCTTTATTTTATTGCACTCTTTCTGATATATATTTTGAAATGGGAAAAATCCAAAATTGTATTGGTTCTCTGAAAAAAGCAATCTCTTTAAACAATTCGCATAGAATAAATATTGATGTTTTGCTCAAACTTGCAAAATTAGAACTATACCAAAAAGAATACTTTAAAGCACTTGAATATATCAACGGTGCATTAAATACAGATATGCTCAACCCAAGAGCTTATTTCCTAAAAGGATTTACTTATAAAGAGATGGGCGATACTGCAAAAGCTATCTCAAACCTACAAACTGCTGTAGAACAAAATCCTGAATATTATGATGCTTATATGCAATTAGGACTCCTCTTCTCTGCAAAAAAAGATAAACTGTCAGAAGCATATTTTAAAAATGCTTTAAAAATAAAGCCTGTAAGTATAGAAGCTCTGTATGCTCTTGGAATGTTCTATCAGGAAGATGAACCACCACAAATTGATAAAGCTGTTGAGACATACTCCAAAATAATTGAGACAGACCCTGACAATAAAAAAGCACATTATAATATCGGATATTTAAACCTTGTTTTCTTAAAACATTATTATGAAGCTATTAATAACTTTACCAATGCTATACAAAATGATTCAAATTATTTTCAGGCATATTATAACAGAGGATATTGCTACGAACTGTTAAAAGATTATGAAAATGCAAAAACAGATTATAAAAAAGCACTAAAAATAAAAGTTAATTTTCCTAAAGCCATTCAAGGTCTGAACAGAGTTGATAAATAGTGTTTGAAAGAAAACTCTAAAATATCGGATATTACTCTAATACATCTTATCTTATAGATTAAAAATATTTACAACAAAAATTCTTAAAAGACAACTCGCTATCTGGAGATTTTTAGATAAAAAAAAATGTTTTTACTAATGGATGGCTTTAATTGATTGTTCTTTAATATGTTTGTTTTTTTAAGTAGTTGTTTGCATATTTAAGTGCTTCTTCGTCTGTAATGCTCTTAATACCTCCACGATACTCGTAAAATGAATCTGATCTTTTTTCTAAATCATACCAATTTTCGTGAAAACATCGCATAAGATTACAAAGTTTCGTAATTGCTAATTTAAGGTCATCAAATAAAGCTTTAATTAACGAATACTCTCCACGATTAATCTGAAATTTGTCAACATTTCTTTGTCTTATTTGGTTATAATAGTCATCATTGTTGACATTGTAAAATATACGTTCAAGTATCTCTAAAGATTGAATTGTTAGTTTTATATACTCTGGTAAAATATATTTTTCAGCAGTACTATCAAATCTTGAAAACTCTCCTTGAGCAATATAATTGAATACTCTATTAATTTTCATTAGAAGACTATCTTTTTTATCTATTGAAGCTAAAAAAATCACAATCTTTACGGCTGTCTCTTTAGAAATCACCGAGGCTTCAATGAAGTCTAAATGGTCAAATTTAGGAAGGTCAAAAAAGTCTGTTGTAGATTGAATTTTACCTGTAGTAGATTTTTTCTTAAGAAAAACTTTGTATATGTCTGTAACTTCTCTCTTTATGTAAGTTCTATATAGGATACTCTTTCTAGTTGCATCAATGAAAAGTCCATTTTGATTAGTTTCAAGAGTTGTAATAATGTCATTGAATTTGTCAAAAGTATAACGCCATCTGCCTATTTTCTTGTCTTCAAAAAGGGAATTGTTTAGAAGTTCATCTATAAATTTAATCTGTAAAGAATCAATTTTAGCTGTATCCTTTTTTGTGTAATTGTCCCAAGCCTGTTTTCTTATAAAAGCAATGAAATTTAATTGCTTTCCTCCTAGATGCAAAGAAATATAATGTTTGAATTCTTCAAAAGTTACAGAAGTCTTTTCCCCATCAATTTGAAATAAAGTCCCTGAGTGATTACCTATTAGCAAAAGATAATAGTCTGATTTTTCAATTTGTAACTTACAATTGTCTAATACATCTTTGCCACAATCAGCACCAAAGTCAGGTTCTTCCGACATTAAAACTCTGAAACCACTTTTCCCAAGGAAATATTTCAAAGCTCCCCTAAGGTCATAGAATTCAGTAATTATTGAACTGATAAATATTGTTGGTTGTGGATTCATAAAATATCTGCTAATGTACCGCCAAACGCACCTAAAGGTGATTTTAACGTTTATATAATACAAAGATAATTATTTTTTTAAAATGGTTGATATATAATTAACAAAAAAAATGATACATTTTTTTATGTTAGCCAAATCAGTCATTCGTCAGTAGCCGAACTTGGTCGCCTGATAAAATAGTTTTTAGATGAACTGACGCTATACTTATATTTATTCGCATTCAAACATCTTTTACAAAAGCTCCTGATTTTAAAACAGAATAACATTTTATATCTTTTTCTTTACATTCTTTTATCAATCTGTTTGTATTCCACAAAGAGTTGGAAGAGTCAATAATTATTTGTTTAGCATTATACTGATTAAGCAAATCAGAAATTTTAGTCCTTATATTATCTGCAATTATCAAAAAATCAACATTTATTGTATGCGAACTTGCTAAGTCCTTATTCTTATTGTTTATTACAGCTATTTTTTTGTCATAAAACTGTATAAAATTATTTTTTTTATAAAAAATATTTGTCTTAATCTCTTTGTTTTTAATTGATGATAAATCAAATATTGTTGTTTTATTCATACCTGATTTACACCAGTTGTTTAGTAAATGAAAGCCCTGCTTTTTCTTATCATTAAGCAATAAAGAATCTGATAACAATAAATTTTGTTTCTCATATACAAAATCATAAGCTGAAGTTCTGCTAATATTGTAAACAATAATTTTTTTCTGATTAATCTGCTTATAATTTTTCAAAGCAACAGAAGCACATAAAAACACAGAAAACAAAAGAGCATATTTGAAAAATTGTTTGTTCTTATTCAAAAACAAAATAATAAAACTAATTATAACAGCATAAATCAAAAACATCTCTGTTGTATTAATAGAAATGCCACTCGTTGTTGAATAAGGCAAATTTTCAATAATTTGGACAGATAAATTTAAAAATTTGATAAGCAAAACAAAAATTTTTGAAATAGCAGCAGACAGCCATGCTATTGGAGATGTAAACAACACAAGAAGTCCTGAATATATAACAAAACTTGTAACAGGAATCACTATCAAGTTTGTGATAAAAAAATAATTTGGAAACTGATGAAAATATAATAAAATTAAAGGAAAGATAAAAAGCTGAGCAGTAAAAGAAACCGTAGTAATTGCCCATACATTATCTAAAAGCCAGTTATCAGTCAACCATAGATTATAAATTTTTTGCTGTAGTGTTACAATGCCAATAACTGCCAGATATGACATTTGAAAACCTAATTCTGTTATTATAAAAGGATTTATTAATAACAACAAAAAAGCAGACACAGCAAGTGTATTGTAGATATTAGCATTTCTATTAAGCGACTTGCCTATGATAATAAAACTGAACATTGTTGATGCTCTCATCACTGATGGTGATAAGCCCGTAAGCAAAGCATAGAACCAAATTAATAAAATAAGCAAAATCATTTTTATTATTATTCCATATCTGATTTTATCAAGGAAAAACAAAAAATAATTTAACACCAAATAAATAATGCCGACATGTAAGCCGGAAACACATAAAATATGCATTGCTCCTGAGCCAGAATATTTTTTGAGCAACTCCGGGTCAAGATTGTCTTTTTTGCCAAGAATAATAGCAGAAGCAACTGCAAACTCATCACCTTTAATATTATTTTTTTCAAATATTTTAAGAAGTTTATCTTTTAATGATAAAGCATAAGAAACAATTTTGTTGCCATTATTATGATTTAACACTTGCCAGGAACCGGATTTTAAATATGCCTGTTCATAAATACCTTTATAGGAAAGATATTTTTTATAATTAAATTCATGAGGGTTTTGTGGAGGGCTAACTTCTTGAAAATGAACATTTAACAACAGATAATCACCATATTTTATATTAGATGCAAAACTATCTTTTTCAAAGTAAACAATTGTCTTGCCTTTTACCTTAATCCATTTATTATTTCTTTTTATTTTTTTAACTTTGATTATTGCTTTATAGCTGTTCTCTTTTTCTACTATTGGTTCAGAGACCTCTGTTATAGAAAGCTGTTCTTCATTACTTAAATAATTGCCAAAATATAAGGGCTTAAACTTGTCTGTATTTAAAACCGTAAGCTCAAAACCAAACAAAAAAAGAAAAATAAAGATAAATATACCCGGAAGCCAACGATATTTATAACTGACAAATGTCTTATAATAAAAAACAAATAATACAGAAATAATCAAACATATTACAAAAGCACTTATTGGAATGTGAACATCAGAATCAATAAAAACAGCAAGGATAATACCAAAAATAAAAGGCAATATTAAACGAAGCAAAGGAAACTTATTCCAATATTTCATAATTTACAAACATTTTTTGGTTTTCTAAAGAATGTGTGGATGATAATTCCTAACGTAACACAAGGTTTATCCCGTTAAATATTCTGAAGGCAAATAATTTAACTGGGACTACAAACAAATAATAAAATAGTCGCGACTTTATATTTACAAAAATAAAAAAAACCTGCTAAAAAAACAAAATTTTAAAAAGTAATAGTATAATTTTTAAGTATTCGCAGGCATGGGTCAGTCGACTGATGGATAATTGGTCTTACTTTTCTTTGTCTTGACACAAATAAAAGTAACAAAAGAAAAGTCAAGGCTTACT
>CAZOSY010000165.1:0-6386 GCA_964582565.1 uncultured Bacteroidales bacterium
GTTATTTGATAATTGATATAATTTTCAATATCTATTTGGGTTTTGATATATTCATAATTTTTTGTGTCTGTTAAATCATTGTTTTTAATAAAAAGTATTAGAGTTCTATAATTTTTTTTACTTCCCTCAATTTCAGTTCCATCATTTTCAAGGATGTCAATTTTATTTTTGTCAACATTGTATTTTGAAGACAAATAATATTTGTCAATTCGGTCTTTGATTGTATGTATTCCCCAGTATTCTCCATTTATAAAAATTATTACGGGTCTGTAATCCTGGGCATCTATATTTAAATTTCTTGCAATGTCGTGAATTAATAAATCATTAAAGCCAACATTACCTCTAAAAGATGCTTGTAAGATAAATCGTTTAAATTTATTTTTGTTTTTTTGAAGGAATAGTTTATAATTTAAAATTTTTTTACCATATTCTTTTCGTGCATAAAGCCGTAAGCTTTTTTGTGTTTTACGTCTGGAGTCATGTCCATGTATTCTCACACCTGCATTTTGTGAAAAAGCAACGTCTCCGTTTTTTTCAAAAAAGGCAATATTAACAGGTCGTTCCCATTGTTTGCCCCTTTCTAAGTAATTTCCTGACCATTTTGTTCCATATTGCGTTTTAATATAATCTTTACCAGGGACATAGATTCCTTTATCTTTATCAAAAAAATTATCAGGATTTGTAACAAGTGATATAACAGGATAGTTATATCTTAAATACATAGCTGTATCTACAAAAAATGTATAAGTATAAACTTTACTTGATGGCTTTTGGTTTTTATAAGATACCGCTCTTATTACTGTGGCTTTAAACACATGACTTTTAGGTTGTACCCACTGAAAACCCAATGAAATTTCATAGTTTAGAGTTGTTGGTATATTGGAAATTACATTTGGAGCATTATATCTGTAATCAATTTTTACAGGTGCTTTATAGATAAAACAATTTTTTGTGGGGATACTTCCATCAAGAGTGTAATAAATGGTATTGTCAGGGCTGGTATTTGTAATTTTTAATTCAAATGGCTTTGTATAATATCCTTGTTCCTTAGAAAATATCAGGGAATCAGTATTTTGTGAATAAGCTGAGATATTTAGTATAGCAAATATAGATGTTATGATATATTTATAATTCACAGATATATATTTTTTATTTATTCTATTTATCAACAGGTAAGCATTTAACAGTAACTGATTTTGAAACAATGTTAGTTCCGTCAGTTACAGTAAAAAGTATATTTTCTGAACCATTCCAATGTTTCACTTTTTCATTTTCGTTTTTTAAATTTTTAAGTGTTTTGTTTGCTTTATTATATGCTTTTACTATCTTTTTAAAACTTTTTTTCTTGGTTTTAATTTTGTAATATTTTTGGCGGCATGTTTGAAATTTTTTTACCCGTTCAAGAAAATCTTTTGCAGACTTTGCTTTTAAAAACGTAATTTCCCAGCCATTTTGTTGAATATCAACAATATTATTTTTTGACCACGTAAGTATAAGTTCGTCTATTGTATTATCTTTATCTGATATATATTTTGAAAAGTCATAAGTTTTTGTCTCTCCTTGTTTAAAAGAAAAATTATCAGGGAAATTAATAACAGGTGGAGATGAAAGTTTGTCATTTAAAGTAGCATTATAGCAATAAGCACCTATATCTGCACAAGTATTATCAATAACAGAAGCGTTGGTGGGACTGGCTGAATTGATGCAGGGAGATTTTTTTTGTAAACGGAAGTTTGCTATAGATTCATCAACGAATAATGGGTCTGCAAAAACATTGTTTTTTCCTTTTAAAGTGTCAGTATTAGAAAGAGAATAAGAAACAGAAAGTGTTGAATATTTATCACAGAAATAAGGATGTTTTAATGAATTTGCCATAATTGTATTGGTTACTTCGGCTTTACCTCCGAATATACCACCGACATATTTTGATTTTATTGATTCAGATGCAATAGAAATACCATTCCCATAAAAAGTGTTATGGTCTATAAGTGCATAAGAGCCATCTTTTACCGAAATACCAGTGCCACAGTTCATAATAAGATTTTCTTTGACTATAATGTGAGACATTTCTCCTATTGAAATTCCTTTGTCATAAGCATTACAAATAGTATTGCCCTGAATTAGACAAGATGAACGACTTATATCAATAGCGTCTTCCAAGTTTGCCCATAAATCATTTCCATGAACAACATAAAACCTGTTATTTCTGATTATTCCATTTTTAACAAAATCAAGAGACAGTTCGCCTCTGCCATATATATCACAATTTTCTATTAATACTGATTCTACTGCTTCAATATATAAATTTTGCATGTGTTTAAGATGTCCGTTTTCTCTTATTTTATTATTAACAGTTTTGTTAACAAGAAAATCTCCATTTTTGTCTTTAATGTCAGAAAAAGAGCTGTTTTTAATAACAATATTTCCGCCATAAATACCCATAACTATCCTGTTAGATTCTGCTTTAATATTATCAAATGTAATATCAGAATTGTAAGATGAAATTATAGCTCTTGTAACAGCGACTTCTTCTTTAGATGTAAAGATTTCTATAGGTAACCAATCAAAAAAAGCTCCTTTAATTCTTACATAAGACAGATTAACTGTTGCATCACAAAAACTTAATCCATGCCAGTAAGTTCCGTTTGTTTTTGGCTTTATGTAAATTGGTTTATTTTTAGTCCCGTTCATTTGTAAATTACCATAAACAATGATTTTGCAAGAATCAGCCATTTGTATTTCTACGCCCGGCTCAACTGTTAAAGTTGCGTTATTACAAACAGTTACATTGTTATTGGCTATATAAGGAGAATATTTTTCAGTTAATATAGTATTTTTAAATATTTTGGCAGGCAATATATTTTTAAAATTATCATTTGTTAATTTTTCAGATGTTTCAGGTTCAAATACAGCGGTTATTGTTAAAGTATCGGATGTTAAAGTTATTGATGCAGGATTAGTATTGGTTTTTGATATTCCTTTCCATCCAACAAATTTATAGCCATTTTTGGGAATTGCCTGTAATTTGATTGGTATATCTTTAAAATAAACACCTGTAAAATTATTGGGTGGTATTTCCATATCATTAATTTTTACTTTGCCGGCATGTGACTTGTATATATTGATTTTAAGTTTGGTTGTTCCGCTTAGCTTAAATCTGTCTATTATGTTTTGATAAGCATAAATTGGAGGACTAAATGCATTAAATTTTTTTGTTTTTATTGCCAAGCCCCATTTTAAAACATGCCTGGGTAATTCAAATTCAAGATTGATTTTAAGGAGACAAATTATAAACATTACATTTGGTAATGTAAAAGTGAGATTAAGATGGTCTTCAAAGTGTTTAATAAATTTGTTTTTAAATTCAGAATTTTCTAATAATTTTTGAAACAAAGGTTCATAATATAAAGTCATTCCTAATAAAGAATCGTTTGAAGGATTATAAAAATCTATGTTCAGGTCATGTATTAGCCATCTCCATTTTCCATCATCTGTTTTGGGCCTCCAGCATTTTATACTTTGATTGTATTTCCCAATATTACCTGTAAAGATTTCTGCAATTATATAATCTGTAAAATTATCTACATCCATAAGTGTTTTGACATAATAATAATTTTTTGGCAAACTTATATCGTTGGCAGTGATAAAATTCAACATTTTATTATAATGCTCTGCATCTCCATATAATACATTTATTTTTTTGTTATAATTTTTTAGTTCATCTTTATCTGATTGATATGTATCTTTATACTCTCGTGGAATAGACAACATATCTATATTATCTATGTTATAATTTACATAAAAATAATCTTTATTATAGTCCTCTTCTATACTATAAATCCCATAATATTTTCCATTCAGAAATAAAATAACGAATCTATATCCCTGAAAATCAATATTTATTTTATCTTTAAATGTTTGTCTCATTACATGGGAAAATATAAATGAATGTTCATTAATATTATGCAAAATCAAAGATTTGAATTTTGTAATGTGTTTATCAGGAAATATTTGATGATTAATGTATTCTGCACTATCATTTACTTCTTTTATGAAAATATTGAATGATTTTTGAGGCGAAGACAAATCTGTTGTTCTAAAGAGTTTGATATCAGCATTAGCACTAAAAGCAATTTTAGAATTAATATCATTTTCAAAAAATTCAAGATAAACAGGTCGCCTCCATTCTTTTTGTCTTTCTATTCCATGGTCAACAAACATACCGATTTTATTATCCCATAAATTGTCAGGGTTTGTTGATATTGATATTACAGGCAATCTGAAGTTTTCATAAATAAAGTAAGTATGAGTAATTATTTTGCTTGGCAAATTATTTTTATCAAAAGTTTGCGCTCTTATCACTGTTGTTGAGTCAATAATAATAGAATTGCTATATTTATTTGAATTACTATTAGGAGTAGAGCCGTCAGTAGTATATCGTATAACTGCTGTAGAGGAATTTGCAGAAAGAGTTATAACTTGTTTTTTTTTATAAAAGCCACCTTGTTTTGAAAAAAGAGGTTTTTTTGCAATATTTGTATTAATTTGTCCAAAAGAACTGAAATTAAAAACTAAGCAAATTATTAAGATAAACAAAACATTTTTTTTTATGTGTTTATACCGTTGGATAGGCATCCTACGGAATTCATATTTTTGTAATTGTCTCATCATCAATTAGTTATTAAGTTTAACTTTCAGGATTTCAAGTTCAAGGCACAAAGTTACAGATGTTTTTGTCAATCAGGCAATTACCTGATAATTTTTTTAATTATATTTTCTGCATTGATTTCTATTAAATTGATTGAGTCAGCATTAAGTTTATTTATTAGCTCAGAAGAGAAGTTGTTTTTATATTTATTTAGAATTTGTGTTTGTTTTTCTGTATTTGTAAATTTTGTGTCTTCAATTTTTATTTTAAAATTATGAAATAAAACAATATCCTGCTTGTTATCTTCTATTATTGAACCTGTCATATACAAAGAGTTCTTTAATGCTACACAAAATGGATTTGATTTTGATTCTTTGTTTTCAAAATATTCCAAGTTAAGAATATCAATATATTTGAATATTTTTTTTATCTTATCAAATTGACTTATTGTTTCAAACTTTGTTTGATTAAAAATCCAGTAGTCGTTATTATGAGTATAATATTTTTCAAATATGTTTATAATATCTTGTGAGGATTTTACGCCTTTAATACCACAACCACATTCCGGATTTAATTCTTCGTCTGAGAGTTTTCCTAATTGTATTTTTATACTGTTAAAATCTTTATTTGATAACATACAAGGAATACCTTGAAATAATAACACTCCTTTTTCATTATTTTCAATTTCCATTTTATTTGCAACAATATTAGCACCATTTCTTAAAGTTAATCCGCTTGCCGAGTTTTTTATTGTATTTTTTACTAAAATCCCATTTGATTCATTAGACATTAAAATGCCATTATCTGCTACACCAGAAATATTATTTTTGATAATATATGCTATACCTTTATCATCTATATCAATTCCATCATCATAGGCATTGGTTATATTGTTATTAATAACTATTATTTTTGAATTATCTGTGTCAATGCCATCGTCTCCAACTGCATCAACAGTATTTGAAGCTATTAATCCTACAAAATCCCTTGTCCATATACCATCAGCGCATGTTTGACTTGTTGTTCTATGTCCTTTTATAATATTATTATATAAGATACCAACAACGCTATCAGTACTATTTATTGGCTTATGCATTGGCTCATCATCAAAAATATTATTATCTATTATCTCATAAGATTTTTTTGTGAGCACACCTCCAACATGCAAGATATTTTCAAATTTAGAATGGCTTACCCGTATAGATGTATTATATGCCTGTATTGTAGCTTTCCACCTGTTGCCGCGTTTAAATTTTTTACCTGTTGAAATATTTTTAAAGATACAATATTCAAAGATGTTTCCTTTTTTTATTTTTTCTGAAAATATTTTTTCTTTTTCTTTATCTCCATTTTTTATCCATTTCCAGTATTCATTGATATCTGGAGTAGAATCAGAGCCAATAATTTTTATTCCCCGCCAAAAAACAGTATCATTATTTCCTTCAAAGATAATTGGCTTTTCTTTTGTCCCTTTTGCAATGATTTTTCCATTAATAATAATTCTAACATTATCTCCCATTTTCAAATTGCTACCCGGATAAATTATTAAAGTACTTTTTTTAGGAACTATAAAATCTGTTTGAAAAGATGTATTTCCTTTAATGGCTATATCTTGAGAATAAACCGATAAACTTATTATAAAAGAAGTAAATATTAATATAGTGATTTGTTTATAATTCATATTTTTTTATGTTTTTTAAAAGATTAATTATTTTGTTAATAACATACTATACTTTAG
>CAZOSY010000166.1:0-6364 GCA_964582565.1 uncultured Bacteroidales bacterium
TTCAATATCCCTTTATTAACCAATCTGCGAAGATATGATACTAAAATGCAGATTTTTCACAAACTTACATAAAATTTTTGAAATATATAGTATTTGAACAGAAATACAAATGATTTATTATTTTATACTATTTGAAAGTTAAATGATATAATCAAAAGTTACTTTATCACACAAAACAAGAATCAATATTGGTTAAATATTATTTTGAGGTGCTGTGTAGTAAAAATTATTTTTCATAGAACAATGAGATTCCTCGCTTCATTCGGAATCCCTATCTTTCCATTGTTATACAAGTCAATCCATCGGGAATTAAAAAAAATAATCAGGAAAAATTTTCCCTGTCATAATATTTTTTTTATATTATTTTACATTTTTTTTAATACAATAAAAAATTATATCTTAGCCAAAATTTTTGTAACCAATACAATAAACTTATAAAAAACGCTATTCAAATAAATCTTGAACTTGAAACTTGAAACTTTTTTACTATGTCAAATCTAAAAAAATTATTATCATTAATATTACTTGTCTTTATATCAAAATTCGGTTTTTCACAGGGCGTTACAATACCTACTGATATAACTCAAAATGATTTTCTTAAAACATATAAGCTGATATTAAATAAGTCCGACTCTGACTACAGATTTACAAGTAATGAATTAGATACTGTATTATTTCCAAAATATGGCGAATATTCAATATATTGGATTAATTCGGGAACTAATAAATCCAGTTTTGTATTGCCTGAAAATGTGCCTTCTGATTATTCTTCTGTTACCAACTTTGGATATACTGATTATAACTGGCAAAACACATCTCATTATTCTATACAATTTAAAAAAAACCCCAAAAGAATAGCCATTTTTAAAAGCAAAATACAATACAATAATACCTGTATATCATGGGAAGCTCTTTATTTTAAAAATATTTTTGATACATATCTGTATAATGACATTTACTATTTTATTAATGAAGACAGTTTGGCAAATCAGGATATCTCAAAAGAAACAAAACTACTGATAATACCATCTTTTATGGTAAAAGGAACTGACAATAAATATTATATTGATAGTATCTTTTCTGCAACACCCAATATTAAAACCCGAATAGATACATTCTTGTCAAAAGGAGGAATGATATATGCAGAAGGTAATGCAGCATATTTTATTGAAAAATTAGGATATCTCCAATCTAATGCTGTGGACTTTGGCAATTCTGTATCTGCTGACCCTGTTACTAATCTGCTCAATCTGGATGTTATCAGCTCAACAAATCCTGTCTCTTTTACAGGAAATTCTACTTCCAATACTCTTTATGCAAGCTCTGTTCCACAGGTAAATTTAATAAATGCACAGGTCATTGCAAACATACAAGGTGGGGCAACACCTGTTGTGTTTGTTTTAAAAGAAGCACATGCTAATGGCGGCAAAATAGTATGCAATACAGGATTACCTACTGTTGGTGGCGTAAACGAAATATTAAACAATAGCCGCCAGCTGGAATGGACTTTTAATACAATATTATATGCTTTTGCCAAAAATATTGATGTAACAAGGTCTATTTATAATGACTTAAATGCTACTATTACAGCAGGTAAAAATGCTGTATCTTATGACAGAGTTGATACTTTTGAAGTTAGAATAAAACTGCGAAATTTGTCGGAAAATACTATCAATGCAATTGAAATAAAAGAAAAAATAAGAGATTATTTTAATTTTCAGGATGTAATAACTTCCGGATTATCTTACTCTTTTAATAATAACAAATTAACATTTACAGATATTTCAATACCTGCTTTTTCTGAAAAAAATATTGTTTACCGACTTAAGACCCCTGAACCTGCTGACTCTATACATCAAAATGTTGATGATTACATTTCTTTTGATAACTGTATATATGCTTCAAAAAATACTACAAAATATAATGACGTTCAAGGTGTATCTTCTTTTTCCAAATACAGAAATTATACAGATATAATGTTTGGTGCTGATATTGTTGCTGACGCTGACCTTAACTGGAAAAATTTTCTCGGATTATATTACCAGCCATTCAAAGTATTTATGATAATGGCAAATAAAGAACGAACACCGGCAGAAGAAACACATTATGTTCAATATATTCCTAAAGATGTCCCTTTTTACTGGGTTGACCATTCTATAAATATCCCTATTTTAAGAACACCGGGCGGTAAATATGTTGATGTTTTAAAAGGCAGTAATGACCAAAACAACCCCAATTTTGATATGGACAGTGATGGACATCCTGATGCATGGCTTGACACTTCGTCAATTTATCCAAAAGGATATATAATGACAGAGGACTCTGTATATTGGCTAAATCCATGGGAACATTTGGTTTCCGGCGACACAATACCTGTATATGAAGATATTGACCACGATGGATTAAGACCACAGGATACAGATGGAGACGGAATTGTTGATATTGAAGAGCCGGGCGACAAAATAAGGGTATGGAAAGTAACATGGAATATTAATGAAGTTCCTGGTCTTCAGGCTTATGACCCTTATTGTTCTTACGAAATATGGGTAGATCCACCAGATCTGGTAGCTCTGTCAGCAGGCGTAGGATATGCTTCAGGAACAGTGCCTGATACTATAGCTGACACTTTCTATCCTTATACTCCTGATATCAATACTGCAAATCTGTCTGACACTACTTGGTCATACTGGATGGAAAGGGATTCAACAGGTAATGTTATATGGAAACAATTAATATATCAAACAATAAATAATTATCAGGGATTTACTTTTATTGACACAGCAGCAGAAAATTATACTCTGCTGCCAACAGATACCTGTGTAGGAACTGTGCCTCAGCCCAACAGAGAGTTTATAGCTGTATTATCATTAGGCGGAGAAGAAATTGATATGTATAATCCTGTGCCTTACAAATCTTTATATTCCAATATTGATTATAAAACTATTTTTAATGAAGAAAAAGAAACTCCTATACGAACAACTTACTCATATTATACGCCTTTACCTAATCCTTTACAGTTTGTATATTTAACAAATAATTATATAATAGAAGATACTTTGGGTAATACTGTTAATTTTTTGCCGGAAAGAGGTAAAGCAAATATTACTTTTGATATTGATGCTGCTACTGAATATTCTTATTACTGGATAAGAAACGTAGGATATGATGTGGATTATAATGACCCTTCACAAGCTATTGACGGCATTGAAGGTCTCGGAGATGGCGTATTCGGATATATGATTTATGATATACCAAAAGGTCTGGGAGGATATAAAATAGAATTACAAAAAAATCCTGATGGCTCTTATGATACTGATGCCATTGTTGAAGTTGACGGACATAACTTCCAAAAATGGATTGATAACCCTAATACTGAGGACTCTGTAAAAATATTTGAAGATGAATTTCAATATCATGTCTATATCCCTCAACTACTTATTCCGCCTGCTTTAGACGATGATAATTTTGATGGCATTGATGACTGGATTGATGACAGAGGCGATAGATTTTGCTCTCAAACAGGATATCTGCACGATGCTTTTATGCCTCAAAACGGAGAAGATTATCCTGATTATCCTGTTGTTCCTTTTCAGGATGATATTTACGGAATGGTTGACTCAGGATGGTATGGCGGAGTTGACAATACTTATGGAGATGACTTTTTTGAAAACCTTGGAAAAACACATTTTAAAATACATGCTGTTTATCAGGGACAAGGAAGAGAAGGTCCTGTTGATATAAGCAAAGGAGCATGGCTCGTTGTTGAAGAAATCTTCGGTGGCTCACCATGGACAATATTCTCTCATACATTGTCAGGATATGCCGAAGGAACAGACATAAAAATTGAATCCTGTGCAAATCCCTATCTGGTAAAATATGGTATAGATACTACATACATAAAACATACTATACAAGATATTAATGAACCACATAGTTTTAATTACTTCTTTAATCCTTTTTATGTATCTAATGGTTATGGAGAAGCAACAATTACAACTTATGCAGGAGGCAAAGACCCTTGCAGCTTAATAGAACCGTCTGTAACTATGCCTGCAATAATTGACCCTGATTATGACCACAAAACAATAACTTTAATACCTTTGGCAGACCCTTTAAATCCTGACCTTGTTAATTATCCGCAAGATGTTCAGGGCAGCTTCCTGGAAGTTATGATTGAAGTAACAAATGGCACTGATGATAATTGGATAAATACTGCTATAACAGCAAACATTCCTCCGGAACTTGGAAACACACATGTTGTTATGAGCTATGTCGCTTATCCACGTCCTCTTGTGCCTTCGGTAGCAGACCCTGTTACAGGTGACGTTATTCATACAGGAGACCAAATCGGCTCTTTTATTACAGGATGGAGATTTAACCAACCCGAAAATGAAGTGTTAGTGAAATTAGGCGACACTTTAAACTTATTACAGCCATCACGAAGAGCTTATTTTATAAAACTGCTAAGTATAGACGAATCTCTTGCAAAAGGTGTTTATAATATTGATTTCTCTTTATCAGGAAACAAAATACATTACAATGGCACTAATAACGGAAATATCTCTTATGATGTTCCTGCTCTCAAATTTAGCATTGCTGATAAAGATGATAATGGCAATGTTACTGAATATGAAAAATTAATAATTGGAAAAGCAGACATTAATAATATCAATGTAAATACAACAAACAACTTTAAAGGACTGGAAAATATAAAATGGTCATTGCAGGATGTTAATCATACTGACTTTGATGGTATGCAAAATACATTTCCCGCTTCTTATAATGGTGGAGTTGAAACAATTGCTCTCGCTTCTTTAAATAAATTTCCAAAAAAAGATACTTCTAAATTTTATATACTGGAACAAGGAGAAGTTAACAGCTTTTTTACTAGTGGTCAAGTTGATATAACTACAAATCAACAACTTAATTATACTTACAACAGTAATAATGATACTGCAAACTCAGGAAAAATTACTGTGTTCCCTATTGGTCCTATAATTATAATATATAAAAGTATTTATAGTGTAAACGGAGAGATTGCAGACAGTATCAATGCTTCAGAATTAGATTGTCAGCAGGGCTTAGATATTGTTGTTCTGATTGGAGCCACTAATTTAGGAAATGAAATAGCGGTAAACACAAATTTAGATATTCATTATGGCTCTAATTTTGACCTTATCGCAGACAGTTTGCCTACAAATTGTTCCCTTTCAGGAAATAATACTATTGAAGCAATGCTTGGCTCGTTTATACCAGGCGAGACAAAAGAACTATTTTTGTATTTTAACTCAAAGGACTTTATCTGCGACTCTGTGTCTGACAACTCTTTCTTTGATATGACTCTAATCTCTGATATTGATGTCTCATATCAGGGACAAACAAGCAATACTGATTTTAAATATTCTGATGATAATCCTTTGTCATATCCTGCTGTTATTGACTTTAACTTATGCTCTTTAACACCTGACGTATATGGAATAACACATGGAACAAACCTGAAACTGACAGCCAAAGCACAAAACAGGGCATTATTAGCAAAAAATGTGTGGCTTAGAATATATTCTATTGAAAACAAAGATACTGTTGTAATAGGAGAAAAAATAATTAATGACTTTAATGCTACCTCTTATGATGAATTAATAACTAATTATATTATTCCTAATGATGCTTGTAATGCTAAGTTTTTTACCAAAATTGATGATAATGAAAACTTTAATGAATTATGCGAAAATAACAACATCAAAATATTAGAACTTCCTATATTCGGATTGCCGGTAATCTTTAATATATCAAACTATCCTAATCCTTTTAATGACGGAACTGTATTTTCTTATGCTTTATCAACAGAAGAAATAGATAATATATCCATTAAAATATATACATCAGAAGGAAAAGAAGTGGCTGAAATTAAGGACTGCCCTCATAATCTTGGCGAAAATACTATCTCATGGGACCCTAATAATCTAGCATCAGGAACATATCTCTACAAAATCATAGCAACAGGCAGTAATATCAAAGAACAGGAATTTACAGGTGAGATAATAAAGACCAAATAAAATTATACAAATCATCTGAAAAATTAACAATAAAAAATGATTATGAGTTTTAATCCTGAAAAACCATATAATGAATTACCCTTGTTACCACCGCTTTTAGAACATAAAGGCATTGCCAAACAAAAAACAGCAGGTAAATACTTTTCATGCAATAAAAAATCTTGGTCTGCTTGAATTAATAAAGAATTATATAAAATTTTGGTATAATAGACAAAATGGTTGCTATTTTTCTTGTCAATTAATAAATTTAATTAAAAACTTTTAGGGAAGAATATTTACAATTATTAAAACTATTTGAAATAGATTTT
>CAZOSY010000167.1:0-6353 GCA_964582565.1 uncultured Bacteroidales bacterium
GTAGTATATTGAAAGTGAAGTGCGATAAAATCCCGCACTAGGCATAGCTTAACCGGTAAGATACAGATTAATCTGTAAGTCGTTTTAGCACAAGTTGAATCATTTTTTCAACAGATTTGTGATAATCTTTGCTAAAAGTTTTATTTATTCTATTTGCGATTATATCGCATACTGTAAGTGTTTCGTGTCCCAGCAAAGTTCCTAATCCATAAAGAGCTGATGTTTCCATTTCTATATTTGTAATTCTAAGATTTTTATGTTTAAAGGTCTCAATTTTTTTATTTAGTTCAGGATATTCAAGAGGTATTCTTAGCACTCTGCCCTGAGGTCCGTAAAATCCTGATGCTGTTGCAGTGATTCCCTGTGTCAGGTTTTTTCCTATCTTATTTTTAAGTTTTTCAGAACACTTAACAATATATGGTCTGGATAATTTATTGCTGTAATTTGAATGTTTTATAAATGCCTGTGTCAGTTCTGTTTCAAAAATATTTTTATCATCATGATAAAAATTTAGTAATCCGTCAAAACCTAAGCCATAATAAGACATCACAAAAGAATCAACAGGTATATCAGGTTGAATAGAGCCGGAAGTCCCCAGACGAATAATATTAAGTGAAGTGTGTTTTTCTTTTAGTTCTCGTTTTTCTAAATCAATATTAACAACAGCATCAAGTTCGTTCATAACAATATCTATATTATCAGTTCCTATTCCTGTTGCAAGTGATGTTATTCTTTTATTATTAAAAATGCCTGTATAAGTAACAAATTCCCTGTTTTGAATTTTATATTCCAGTTTGTCAAAATGTTCAGAAATAACTAAAGCTCTGGCCGGGTCTCCAACAATAATTATTGTATCAGCAATATGCTCGGGTTTTAGTTTAAGATGATATACACTTGCATCCGGATTAAGAACTAATTCTGATTCTTTTATTTTATTCATTTTTTTATGTTTTTATTTGTATTGTTATTAATCATTGATAGTCATTTGTTGTGATTAAATCATTAATTTTCGCAATATTACTACTAAATATAGTTAATTATTGTTGAAAAAATTATTTTTTATTTTTTTTGCTTCTTAAAATTTGTAGGTATCAGGTCTTTTGTCGGTATTTTTTCTTTATGATATATATCTAAAGCAACAATTATTGCAATAAAGCCCCAAAAAGGAACTGATGATTTGTCAGTATCAAGAAAATTGTTCATTATTCCATGCACAAAATATGTTATTAAGCCAAGTAAGAATGATAAGCTCAATAATTTGGTTTCTTTATCTTTAGTATTTTTATAAACTTTAATTCCTGTATAAACCACGCATATTATTATACACAGAACGGTCAGCATTCCAAGTATTCCTGATTCAGCCAAAGGTCCTATATATTCGCTATGTGCATTTCCTTTATTGCCAACATTTGTGCTTATAATAGTTTTTTCTTTTGTTCTTTGAAAAGGTGCATATAAAAATTGATAAGTGCCGGGTCCCCAGCCAAAAACAGGTCTTTCGGAAAACATTCTAAAAGCGCATTCCCAACGGTTTATCCTTTCAAGATTAGACGCATCAGAAGTAATATTTGATATAGATTGAATATTCTCAATAAATTTTGATGATGATTCTTGTTTGTTTTTTTCAAGTTCTAAAATAATTCTGTTTTGAAATATAAAAAACAGTCCTGTAAAAATTGCTGATGCGAACAAGAGCCATTTAAAATTTATTTTTAATAAAACTATAAAATAAATCAATAAAGCTATTATCAAACTTATCCATGCAGCACGACTGTATGATAATATTACTGCAAAAACAAGTATTAACGAGATTATAAATGATATTATTTTAATGGTTTTTGTATGTTTTTTATTAAAAGAATAGAATAAAAAAACAGGAATAAAAAAAGATATAGCAGATCCATAAGCAGTATGATCATTATAAAAAGGAGTCATAACCCAGTGAGCCGAATGATTACTAAAACCATATAATGAATGATTATAAGTGGTATATATAATAATACCAATAAGAGATATTACATAAAACCATGGAAATAATTTTATATTCTTATATTTTTTAAACAACTGTATGCCAATAAGATAGAAGCAAACAATAAACCATAAACGTGCCAAAATATATTTTAAAGACACTAAAGGCATTTTACTTGTAAAACTCGTTATAAGGAGCCAAAAAAAATATATGATTATAGCTATAGTAACAGGATGTTTTATAATTTTAATGTCAAAATCATTTTTATAAAATAATTTGATAAAAAACAGTAACATTACACCAAATATTAATGGTTCTGTTGGTATGGAAATAGCAAAACCCATACTAATATTTTTGACATTTATTGCTAATGGTGTAAGCAGAACTATAAGAAAAATTAATTTATCAAGAGAAAAAAAATATAACAGAAGAATAAATAAAACAGCAGGGATAAGAGAAAGCCAATAAAATTCATTAGCAATCAAAATTGTATTAAGTACTATAAAAACAGCACTAATACAGTAAATCCATCTTAATTTACATTTTTCTGTCATTTATATTGTTTTATTTATTGTCTGAAATATAATGTTTATGGCTTTCAATAATGGCAATTATAATAATTGAGAAAAATAAAGTTGCCAAAGCTGTAATGAAAACAATAAACCATCTTACAGGGTAAGATTTTGTGTCAGCAGGGACAGGACTGGTAATAAGATTAGTATAAGTTAATTCTTTTGATAAATCACTTAATGATTTGTCATATTTAATTTTTGTTTCATTATATGAATCGGTAATATTTTCAAGATATTTGTTCAGCAAAACAAATTCGCCTCCTTTATCTTCAAGATTTTTTAAGATTTTAGATGCATAACCTTTTGATGAATTAGTTTTGGCATATTGTCTCGTTGCTTCTTTTGTTTGTAATTCATAATCAAGAATATTATATTCTGTTCTGATATGATTTATTCTTGTTTCAATAGAATCTATTTCTTTCTTTTTTTTATCTAACAGATTTTTATAAATAATTACAACTTCTTTGATTTTTACTCTCTGCAAAGTTCTTGCTTTAAGATTAAATAGATTTATCATCTCTTTGATTATGTTGCATGCTATAACAGGCTCAATATCTAAAACTTCAATTCTAACAGCTTCATATTCGGTTTTTTTTATTGTAACATTACTTTCAAATTTCTTTTTTAATATAGTTTTAAAATGTTTTTTTGAAGTGTCAATTTTATAATGTTTTGCCAAATCAAATTTTTTTATAATTCCTTTTTGTATATCTGTTGATATAAATAATTGTAACATCTGTTCTATAGATGTTTCTGATGAATATGGAATTATATTTGAAGGGTAAATTATTGCCTTTGATTTATATTTGGGCTTTATAAAAGCAGGTCCTGAAAAGAGAATTGATAAAATTACTGCTATTGATGTTATTATCAATAAATGAAATTTCCATTTGTTAATTAATTTTAGGATATTTATGTTGTTAAAATAATTATTCATAATATGGCTATTATGTTTTATATTAATATGAAATAATTTTTTTAGAGATAAAGATTTTAATGATAAGTTAGATTTTTTTTTTTAATTTTGATATTAGTGATATTATCAATAATAATTATAATCAGTATAGAGAATAAAAAAGATGCAAAAGTTGTAACAAATACTATTAGCCATCTTACAGGATATATCTTTTTTTCTGCTTTATAAGCATTATTTATTATAAATTTTTGAGGTAAAGTTTGTTGTGCATCTATTTTTGCTTCATTATATTTTGCTTTTATTGAGCTTAATTGTTTTTTTTCATGTTCAAGTGCATCTCTCAAAGATACATAAGCACTACCATATTTTGCAAGAACATCTAATTTATTTTCAAGTCTGTTAATGCCTGCATTGTTTCCCTTTGCCAATTCTATAGATAATTGTCTGTTAATCATTTCTGCCTGTGATTCGTAATCCTGAACTCCTAATTTTCTTATGCTTGTAAGCGAATCCTCCATTTTTCTGACATCTTTTTTTAATTTTAAATAATCTTGTTCAACAATTTTAAATCCTTTTATTGCTCTTTGTTTCTGCATATTATTTTTAACTGTATCAAGCAATGCTGCTATGTTATTGGCAATATCAGCAGCCATTTGAGGATTTTTATCAAGGACGTTTATTTCAACAGCCATAAATTCTGTTCGTCTAAAAGTGATATTACTGTTATATTTTTTACAAAGTTTTGTATATTTATATTTTGATGTTTCGTTTATATCATAATGTTTTATCAGGTCATATTTTTTTACAATTCTGTCTCTTATTTTATTTGAGTTTAATATCTGAAGCATTTGTTCTGCCTGTTCTTCATCACCAAATTGAAGAATGTCTAATTCTCCACTCGGATTTTCGCTTAACAAAGCTTTTGATATTGAGTTGCTTGAACTCGGAAACATTATAACAGTAGATTTAAACTTTGGTGTTATAAAATAAGGAGAAGAAAAAATAACAGATGCAATAATTGCAATAACTGTTATTATTATTAATGGTTTTTGCCATTTATAAAGAAACAAAAGGAAATTTGTTGAATTAAAATTATTATTCTCTTTAATTTTATCAGTCATATATTTATAAAATTTAAAATGTCAAAGATAAATTTTTTTTTAAAAGGACAAATAATATAAATTTATTCTATAAAAAATAAGTAACCATTCACCTCGTTAAATAATCAGGTTAGAAAGCCAAGTTCGGTCAGTCGCCCGACTGACGCCTGATTTTGGTTGTTGACGAACGATGAATAACGAATGCCTGATTCAGTAGAGACGAGGCATGCCTCGTCTCTACCTATAATTGTTTACTTATTTTTAATAATTTTTATAAGTGCCTTTATGTTTAATAATTTTAAAACAGACGCAAATATAACAGAAATTATGAGCATAAAAATAAAATTAACTATCCAAATATGATTGGATATAGATGAAGCAGAAATAAAATTGTTAAAATTAATTTGTTTGGATACAATGTTAATAAGTATAACACCAATAACAAAAGCAAGCAAACTGGATAAATATTTATAATTAATTCTGAATTTAAAAATATGCTGAACAATAATAACTTGTATAATAGCAGTTAGAAATTGTGTAGCAACACTTGCACAGGCAGAGCCAACAGCTTGTAATCTTGGTATTAAGATAAAATTTAGTCCAATACTAATAATCATTCCGCAACCTGCAACAATATTTAGTTCTTTTAAGTTACCATTTGCAGTAAGCAGGGTGCCAAATATATATGTTGTTGAAATTGCTATAAGACCAAAAATTAATAATCTAAATACTCTTGCTGATTCATTAATATGTTCAATATAAAGCAGGTTCATTAATTCAAAATTGTAAAAATAAGAGCCGACTGCAATTATTATTGCAGTAGTAATGAGCAATGTAAAAGCTAATTTTACTAATTGTTCTACAGATTCTTTTATTTTTATCATTTTTGAAAAAATAGGTAATAATAAGACGGCAAAAAGGAAGGCAATCATATTTGTTGCATCAAGAATACGAAAAGCAGAAGCATAAATACCGGCTTGTTCGTTGCCAACAGATTCAGGTAAAATTCTTTCAATTAATACAGGGTCAATTCTGTTATAAAAGGTCATAAGTAGAACTAAAACTGCAAAGGGAAAACTTTTTTTAATTATTAGTATAAAAAAATTAATGTTCCAGTTTAATTTTTTAAAAGCTGCTTTTTTTATAACAATGGCTAAGGCAGTTAATGCAGTTAGCAAATAGGCAGATGTTTGAGCATAAACAAACCATTCAATTTTAAAAGGTGTATTTGTAACATGTCCCCAAAGTAACACGCTACATATTATTATCATTAAAATACGATCTAAAACCGATAAACAACTATCTGTTTTAAAAAGAAGTAATCCTGATATGTTTGACCTTAAATACATTATGAAAGAAAGAAGAAATTGATTGAATCCAACAAAGATTAATATTTTCATTTGCTCATGGTTGTATCCTATCAACAATCCAAAACTTAATGTTACAATAACATAAAGCAGGGCAAGAGTAAACTTCATAATTACTATACTGGAAAAATGTTTGTTTAATAATTGATTATTCTGTGCTATATTTCTGTTGTTGAAGTTTGTTATTCCAAGGTCTAAAAGAATATTAAACAGAAAAGAGAAGTTAAAAATAGCAAAATAAAATCCATATTGTTCAGCTCCTACAATGTTTTGGACAGACCTGTCAATACCAAATAGCCAAAATGGTTTTATGAGTAAGTTAAGAGATAGTAATAATATAAGATTTGTTAAAAATTTTTTTTTCATAAAAAGTTATTAGTGTCCGACTAAAAATAGAATTAGAACTTATAATAGTAGATTCCTCTCCGC
>CAZOSY010000168.1:0-6310 GCA_964582565.1 uncultured Bacteroidales bacterium
ATGGTTTTATGGTTTTATGGTTTTATGGTTTTATGGTTTTATGGTTTTATGGTTTTAAATTATTTTTATTGGACTAAATAGTGTCTGTCTATAAAGTAAGTGTTTAGTTCAGAATGTTCGAGTTCGAGGCTTGCGCAGTTTTGAAAATCAGGAGTTTACTTTTGTAAATGACTGATTTGAAAAACAAGCATAACGAAGAAATCGGACATTCTGGACAAACACTAAATAATACAGTTTATCAAATATTTAATACCGATTATTATCTCAATATGGAAAATAATAAATATAAAATATTACTTATTGATGACGAACCTGATGTTTTAGAATTTATTGGATATAATTTAAAAAAACAAGGTTATAAAATTTTTACATCTGACAATGGTAAAGATGCAATTACTTTGGCAGAAGAAATAAACCCGCATTTAATTATTCTTGACGTGATGATGCCGGAAATGGATGGCATAGAGACTTGTATAGAGATAAAAAAAATAAAAAAATTAAAAGATTCAATTATTGTTTTTCTTACAGCAAGAGGGGAAGATTATTCACAAATTGCAGGTCTTGATGCCGGGGCTGATGATTATATCAGAAAACCTATAAAACCCCGTGTTTTGATTAGTAAAATAAAAGCTTTGCTCCGCAGATATAATTTTGAAACAGAAAAAAAAATATCACAACCAGTAACATTTGGGGATATTGTCATTGATAAAGAAAAATATATTATTATTAAACAAGATAAAGAAATAAGTTTGACAAAAAAAGAATTCAGTATTTTAAATTTACTTATTTCTAAGCCCAATAAAGTATTTTTAAGAGAGGAAATTTTTTATAAAATATGGGGAAATAATGTTGTTGTCGGAGACAGAACTATTGATGTACATATTAGAAAATTAAGAGAAAAAACAGGAACTAAGTGCATTAAGACCGTTAAAGGCGTTGGATATAAATATGAAATGAAATAAAATTTTGTTCAGTTTTATAAAAGTTAAAGTTAAACCATAAACAGGAACTAAACCATTTACGAATTTATCTTTTGGCAAATCAAATCCTCTCTGAAATTTCACAAATTCATCTAAACGAATTTTTTTCCACCCTTCCATCATAACTCTGTATTTTTATTTTTCAATTTTTCTTCCAATTGTTTTAGTTCTTCCAAATCTTGCCTGTCGGCAAGTCGTGCTTCATATTTTTTGCGTTTGGTATCAAATTCATCGTAGATTTTTCGCACAAGTTTTTCCATTTGGGTATTGGTGATTTTTCCTTTGTGGTGTAATATTTCTTTATTGTTAAGTTCTAAAATTTTATCTACATTTTGTCGCCAAAAATTCATTATAATATCTTGACGGTTTTTTGCACGCAATTCGGCAGTTTCCAAAAAGATAACAACCAAACGGTTGAGTGTGTCAATTTCATCTTCGGAAAGATAGTTTTTTGCAATAAAAATATCTTGTTTCCTCACAATAGAGCCTTTCCACGAAGTAATCGCCATATTAGGACTATCGGCATCGGCACGTGAAACAATAATTTCGGCAGCAGTTTTTCCGGTTACGGCATACAAAAGTTTGTTTTGTGTTTCTGCGAAAAACATTTGCGTGGCTTTGTCGGTTTTATCGTAATCGAAACTCAAAGCAAACAGATCGCGAATTTTTTGATAAAAGCGTTTTTCGGAAGCCCGAATATCACGGATACGTTCCAGAAGCTCATCAAAATAGTCGGGACGACCGTCCGGATTTTTCAATCGCTCGTCATCCATTACAAAACCTTTTATCATATATTCTTTCAAGTTACGGTTTGCCCAAATTCTGAATTGCGTTCCGCGTTTGCTTCTTACTCTGAAACCAATCGCCAAAATCATATCCAATGAGTAAAAAGTTACATTGTATTTTTTGCCATCTGCGGCAGTTGTAAAGTAATTCTTTACAACTGAATTTTTGTATAACTCATTGTCATTTAATATATTTGCGATATGTTGCCCGATATTTTGTTTTGAGGTGTCAAAAAGTTCGGCAATTTGTTTCCTGTTCATCCAAACAGTTCCATCTTTGGGGTAAAGCAAAACGGAAGATTTACCATCTGCCGTGTTATATATGATTATATTTTGTTTATTTTTACTCATAATTTCACACTTAAAATTTGTTTCATCAAATCATTGGTTTCTTTGTTTAGTTATGCCTGTTTGCTGTGTATTTCTGTCATTAGGGATTTATAGTCAAAATTTTTGTCAATTTGTATGCTGTAACCCACATATCGCTAGGCATAAGAGAGTAGTCCCATTAATATCTTATTTATAATATTCGTGTATTTTTTGGCAGAATATTTTATATAGAACTTTTTTATAATTTCTAATTGCTCTAATTGACCTAATTAACCTAATCAAATCCCAAATACCAATAGTTTTCAAAATTTCATCTGCCTTAGGCGGACTAATGACCAATTAGACATTGGGTAATTGGTCATTTTTTAGGTCAATTAAAAATTAGAAATTAGGTCAATTTAACGTATAACCTGTTTGGCTCTGGCTTGTCCAGGTTAGGTTATAAACAGTTACAAACAAATCTTTACTTTTCCCATCTTAATTTATTCTCTGTGTCAGAATATATCTTCCCATTATCCAACAGCCATTGAATAACTTCTATTATCTTATCTTTGTTTCCTATTCCAACAGCTTTGATAAGTTCCTCAACAGAGAGAGCATTTTCTCTTAAAACCGGCTTAATCTTATCAAGCACAGTATCAAACTCTAATTCGCTCAAATTAAGCTTATTACGACCAATACACACATCACATCTCCCACAACGTTTACTGTCTGTCTCACCAAAATATGAAAGCAAAAACTGACTCCTGCATTTTGTTATCTCTGTTACATAATCTATAATTGCTTCTATCCTTTTTAAAGCTATATTTTTTCGTTTTATATAATTTTTTTTAGAGAAATCAATATTTTTAGAATCTATTCTGCCATTACAAAACATTATTTGTGCCTTATCTGTTTGAGGTATATATGTAAGAACTTCCAATTTATGTAATCTTTTAAAATATTCAATGATTTTATTCTTACTTATATCTGCTCTGTTTGACAGTTCTGTTTCATTTATTTTAGCAAAATCGTTAAACACACCTGTATAAGACCTTAAAACAATTTTTATAAAATTATCATAATTTGCATTAGCCACCTGAAATCTATACAAATCTTCTCTGTTCATATTAAAATGAATGCGGGAAGGTGAATAAACAGCGTCTGTAACAACAATATATCCTTCTTTTTCAAGAAATTTCAAACAATTATACACCATTAATAGTTTTAGGTTATAATTATTACAAAAATCAGCAATATCAAAATCAAAGGTTACATTAGGACTGGTTCCTACTGCAAGTTGAAAATAATTTCCCAAAGATTGATATACATTTTTTATCTGGTCAAAATCAGGATATGAAACAGATAAACTGTGTTTTAAATTAATAATATCAGAGTCAGAAAATAATAAAACAGCATAAGCTTTTTTTTCATCTCTTCCTGCACGTCCGGCTTCCTGAAAATATGCTTCAACACTGTCAGGCAAGTCAAGATGGACAACAAAACGGACATTGGACTTATCTATTCCCATACCAAAAGCATTTGTTGATACAATTATCCTGCTCGTGCCTTTCATCCACTCATTATGTCTTAAATTGCGAATTTTAGGACTTAAACCTGCATGATAATAATTAGCTTTAATATTATGTTTTTTCAAAAAAGAAGCTATCTCACGGGTTTTTCGTCTGCTTCTGACATATACTATGCCTGTGCCTTTAACATTATTAGCAATATCTAAAAGTTTTTTTAGCTTATCTTCTTTTTTTAAAACTACATAAATCAGATTTTTTCGTTCAAAACTTTTTCTAAAAACATTTTCTTCTTTAAAAAGGAGTTTTACCTGAATATCTTCAACAACTTTTGGTATTGCTGTTGCTGTAAGAGCAAGAACAGGAACATCAGGCAATAGTTTTCTTATCTCTGCAATTCTCAGATAAGGAGGACGAAAATCATATCCCCATTGTGATATACAATGAGCTTCATCAACAGCTATAAGATTTACATTCATCTTACTAATCCGTGCTTTGGCTAATTCTGTTTCCAACCTCTCGGGAGAAAGATATAAAAACTTTACATTACCATAGATGCAATTGTCAAATGTAATATCTATTTCTTCCCTGTGCATACCCGAATAAATAGCAACAGCTTTAATACCTTTTTTTTTTAAATTTTCAACCTGGTCTTTCATTAATGCTATAAGAGGAGATATAACAATACACACGCCTTTTTTGGCAAGTGCAGGCACCTGAAAGCATACTGATTTTCCTCCGCCGGTAGGTAAAAGAGCAAGCGTATCTTTGCCGGAAAGAACAGAATTGATAATATCTTCCTGTAAAGGTCTAAACAAAGTATAGCCCCAGTATTTTATGAGTATCTGCTGAATTGTCAATTTATATGTATATTTTTATTTGTCTGCCTAAGGTGTGATTATAATATTTGTATTTATTTAGAATTTTGAATTAATTTCAGCTTTTTCAAAATTGAGTCCGCTCCGAAAAATAGATATTTACTTATTTGTTATGCTGAACTTGTTTCAGCATCTTTTGATATTATTAAAATTAGAGATTCCGAACTAACCCTGAAACGAGTTCAGGATGACGTTATTCGGAATGACACAATTTTGACTTTTCGGAAAGGACTCAAAGTTTAAAACTTAAAAAAAAATCTCATTAACAATCTTGATAGAGATTTAATATAAATTGCTATCCTTTTTTGAGAGGATACAAAACTACTGCCTTTTATATTTACCTGTTAATTGCCATTTAGCTAATATATGTCCTTGCATAGCTTTCAACAAATCTGACTTTGTAATATTGGAAACAAGATTAAGTTTTGAATCTAATGCATAAATCTTATTTTGCTATATTTCTTTTTAGGTCTCTGATATATTAAAAATTCATTGTAAAATTTAATACATACAAGAGATTATTTATTTTATAATAAACTAGTATCTGCTTTTAAATGAACTGTATCCGGTTTATGTTGTTTAATAAAAGTTTTAAAATCAAATTTTTTATTTGACTTATACCATAAATCTATTGATTGTCCAAGGAATAAATATTTTTTTTTATAACAGGCAGGTCTTTGTTTATAAACGCGGGCATTAGCAGTATCATCAATATTTTCAAAAATTTCTGCTCCTATGTTTAAAGATGACTCTTTTAAGTTCTTAATTGCTTCTTCTCTTGTCATTCCTAATAATACTGGGACTTTGGTTTTTTCGTGTTTTAAACCTTGACCAAGTATGAGGTCTATTATAGAACCTTTTTCTATTCTGGTTTCAGGCACAATTATCTCTCCTTTATATTTTTGTTTTAACACAGCATTTTTTGCTATATCAGGTATATATTCTAAAACACCTAATCTAAGCTCATAAATTTTAAGTGTTACTGTTGCTTGTCTTAAAGTCAGGTCAACTAAGTTTGGCATATCTACTTTCTCCGGCTGCTTGGCAACTATTGTTAAATATATTTTACGTTTATCTTTTACTTTTGTATTTGGCAAAGGGTCCTGTGCTATGACACTGCCTTTTTCTTTACTGTTGTCATGGATAGAATCAACAATTATATATTTAAGGTATCTGTCAGATGAAAATTTGTCAAGGTCATCTTCTGTTAGCCCTGTGAAATCAGGGACTGTAATAAATTTCCCATGCAAAGTATAATAATCAAGAAATTTTAAAATGCCCCATATTATAACAATAGTAAGAACAATTATTACTGCAAGATTAGTAAGAAATCGTTTGCTTTTTAAAATTCTAAAAAAACTCATTTGTTATTATAAAAAAAATTATACTAATTTGTATTTCAGATATTTTCAAATATTTTATTTGTGTGAATAGAAACTATAAATATGATTATTTATTGTATATAATCAACAAAGATACAAATTAATTCATTAAATGTTATTTGTTTTTTATTAGTGTCCGACTAAAAACAAAATATGAACTTCCTTATTGCAGATTCCTCATTTCGCGGAGTTTACACTGAACGCAGTGAATGTGCTCCATTCGGAATGACAATGGTATTATTTTTTTGGGGATAGGGGTGTATTTTCGCAAAGCGAAAATACACCTCCATCCCTTACCCGAATTATGCTGTCATTCCGAGCGATAGCGAGGAATCTGTAACAATTAAACTTGTATTTCATTTTTTAGTCGGACAATAGTGATTTTTTATATAAAAATAATATGATACTATTTTTATATTTGCAAAAAAAATATTAAAATATGAAAAA
>CAZOSY010000169.1:0-6201 GCA_964582565.1 uncultured Bacteroidales bacterium
TCTCTCCGCTGATATTTATATCCAAATTAATACTGTTTTTCCCTGCTTTACTAATAAAAAGCATCAGAAATTTCTAATCATCAGTTTTTTAGTAAAAGATTTAAGTTCTTTTTTCCTTTGGTCTTTTACTTTAATTTGATTAAGATATTCTAATCCTCTGGCACAAAAATATTCAATCTTTTTTTCTGTTATATCCTTGATTTTTAGTTTGTTGTAAATATCTATAACAGTTTTTATTTTAGTATTATGAGCAATAGATTTATTATTAAAACAATTATCCAAATCATTCAGAGTTTTATTTTTAGCCAGTTCAAAAGCTTTTATATACAGGTATGTTTTTTTATTACTAATAATATCTCCGCCTATTTTTTTACCAAATTTTTTTTGATTACCAAATGTATCCAACAGGTCATCTTTTAGTTGGAAAGCTAATCCAATACTTTCGCCAAATTTATAGATATTATCAGCATCTTGTTTATTTGCGCCACCTATTACTGCACCAATCTTTAAACTTGCAGCCAACAAAACAGCTGTTTTTAGCCGTATCATTTCAATATAATTTTTTACAGAAACATTGTTTGTTGTCTCAAAATTCATATCATATTGTTGCCCTTCGCATACATTAACAGCTGCCTGATTAAAAATTTTTAAAACTTGGGCAAGGACTTTTTTCTCAGTATTAATAAGATATTTATAAGACAAGGCAAACATAGTGTCGCCTGAAAGTATGGCTATATTGGTATCCCATTTTTTATAAACAGTTTTTTTTCCTCTTCTTAAAGGAGCATTATCCATAATGTCGTCATGGATAAGAGTAAAATTATGAAACATCTCTATACCTAAAGCCGGTAACACAGCTTTTTCAATATTTTCTTTAAACAGATTGCAAGCCATTAACACCAAAACAGGTCGCATTCGTTTGCCACCAAAAGAAATTGTATAAGAAATAGGATTGTATAATTGTGGAGGATTGAGATTAAAATTTTGAGAGAGTAATGCTTGTTTTATCTTATTTTGCAAAAATTCTATAGAATACATTTCTTATATACTAATTTGTTAATTATTGACAGGCAAAAACTTTATAAATTCAGGACTGTCAATAATATTTTTTATACCTTGGTCAAGTGTAATAAATTTTCTGTTTAACAAATATTTAGTTTTCGCTATATCAGGCAAACGTCTTCTCATATCTCCTTCTTTTAAAGGAGGCAGATGAATTATTTTGGACTTTGAATTTGTTATATTAATAATTTTTTTTGCCAGGTCAAGAATTGTGATTTCATTTTCATTGCCAATATTAATTATATCATTAACAAAAATATCATTATAAAAAGCATTAAGACAAGCATCTATGTTATCATCAATATAGCAGAAAGTCCGTGTTTGTAGTCCATCGCCATAAATAGTAATATCCTGATTTTTTAACGCAAAAGAGATAAAGCGTGACATAACAAAGTCATTGCTTTGCTTTGGTCCGTAAGTATTAAAAAACCTAAAAATAGTATAGTCAAGGTTATATTCTTTTTTAAAAGATTTCAAAAAAACCTCACCTGCATTTTTAACAATAGCATAAGGAATTCTTGAATTCAAAGGAGTTGTATTTTCATTTTGAGGAAATTCTATGGGTGCGCCATAGACCTCGGAAGATGATGAAAAGAACACTCTTTTTATACCGGAATTTTTACAAAGATTTAAAATATATCCCAAGCCTTGTAAATCCATTAGGACCTCAATAGGATTTTCTTGTGTTCGCTGAACACCAACAACAGCAGCATAATGAAAAACATAATCAAAATTAAAAGATTGCATAACCTCTGCTATATCACGATAATTGTTTACATTACATTTAATAAAATGTAAATTATTTTTAGGTAAATGAGATAGATTTCTCATATTTCCTGTTGATAAATTATCAGCAATAACAACAAAATTTTCAGTGTTTTCAATAAGTTTTTCAGCTAATGCACTACCTACAAATCCAGCACCTCCGGTTATAAGAATTTTTCTTTTGTATTTCATTTTAATATTAAAATATTATTAGTGTCCGACTAAAAACAAAATATGAGCTTCCTTATTGCAGATTCCTCATTTCGCGGAGTTTACACTGAACGCAGTGAATGTGCTCCATTCGGAATGACAATGGTATTATTTTTTTGGGGATAGGGGTGTATTTTCGCAAAGCGAAAATACACCTCCATCCCTTACCCGAATTATGCTGTCATTCCGAGCGATAGCGAGGAATCTGTAACAATTAAACTTGTATTTCATTTTTTAGTCGGACAATAGTGATTAAATATGTAAAAAAAATTTATTACTTCTTAAAATTTTTATTATATTTTTAGGGGATTATGTCAAAAAATGGACCATAATCAAATTTAAACCGTTGGATAATATCCTACGGCTTTAATTTCATTACAAAAGTATATTTTTTTTTTAATTGAATAAATTTACATAATTTTGCAAACATACGAGTTACAATATAACTTATACAATTAAATCTAATAAATAGTTACCATATCCGCTTTTTAATAAAGGTTGAGCTATTTTTTTTAATTGGTTTTTATTTATAAAGCCCATTCTATAAGCGATTTCTTCTATACATCCTATTTTTAATCCTTGACGTTCTTCAATTACCTGTACATATTGTCCTGCCTGTATTAAAGATCTGAAAGTTCCTGTGTCAAGCCATGCTGTTCCACGACTTATAATGCCAACTTTTAGTTTATTATGTTTCAAGTAATATTTATTTACATCAGTAATTTCGTATTCTCCGCGTTTACCGGGTTTCATTTTTTTGGCAACTTCAATTACAGAATTATCATAAAAATATAATCCGGGTATAGCAAAATTAGATTTAGGATTTTTTGGCTTTTCTTCTATTGATAATACTTTTTTATTTTTATCAAATTCTACAACACCATAGCGATAAGGATTTAACACATAATAAGCAAAAACAACACCTCCTTCGGGATTATTGTTTTCAAGTAAAAGATTTTGAAGTCCTGTGCCATAAAATATATTATCACCAAGAATAAGAGCTACTTTATCTTTGCCAATAAATTTTTCGCCAACAACAAAAGCTTGTGCTATTCCATTTGGGGTATCCTGAACCGCATATTTAAAAGAGCATCCTAATTGTTTGCCATCACCTAAAAGTTTTTTAAAGTTAGGTAAATCATAAGGAGTAGAGATTATAAGAATTTCAGAGATGCCTGACATCATTAATACAGACAAAGGATAATAAATCATTGGCTTGTCATAAACAGGTATTAATTGTTTGCTTACGGCTAAAGTTAAAGGATATAACCGCGTTCCTGAACCACCTGCTAAAATTATTCCTTTCATTATTTTATCATTTTAATTGATTTGCGTTTCTCAATAATCATTATTGGGTTATTTATTTGCCTTAGGCGGACAAAGATAGATTATTTTTTTTATTCAAGTTCTAATTCATCTAATTCAATGTCTTCTTCTTCGTCAAAAATTTCAAGTAATGGTTCTTTAAATGCTTTTGTTGTAATTTTTTTGTCAAGTGTTAATAATAATGATGGTAACAAAAAGAGATTTGAGAGTAAAGCTATAAATAAAGTAAATGATATTAAAAATCCCATAGCTTGTATGCCTCCAAACCCTGAAAAAGCAAATATTGAAAATCCTAATATTAAAATTACAGAAGAATATATCATAGTTACATTTATTTCTCTTAAAGAATATATTACAGAATTTTTGATATTCCAATTGTTAAATTTTAATTCCTGACGATATTTTGAAAGAAAATGTATTGAATTGTCAACGGAAATACCTAATGCAACACTAAAAATCAGAATAGTTGATGGTTTTATAGAGATACATAAATATCCCATCAAAGCTGCTGTTAATAATTGTGGAAAAAGATTAGGTATAAGCGAAATCAGAGTCATCTTTAATGAAGTAAATAGAAATGACATCAAAATTGATATGACAATAAGAGCAAATATTAAACTTGTTGTCAAATTTTTTACTAAAAAATCTGTTCCTTTCAAAAACACAACGCTTGTTCCTGTAAGTGTTACATCATATTTTTCAGGGCTGAAAATTGAATCAATTTTTGGTTTTATATTATCTTTAATTCTTTGAATATCTCTTGTGCCTATATTTGCCATTTGTGTAGTTATTCTTGTTACCTGCATATTGGTATCAACAAAAGAACTAAAAATTGTCTTTTTATTTTTTCCCATCTTAGGCAGATAAGAAAATATAAAGTTTTTTTCCTGATTGTTGGGCAAAGAATACATATAGCTTTTGCCATTAAAAAAAGCTTGTTTTGCGGACTTGACAACATCAACAATTGATAAAGATTTAGACATTTCAGGATATAAAGAAATAACTTTTTCCAATTTATCAAGTTTACGAATAAATGAGAGTCGCATCACTCCATTTTTTTTCTTTGTATCAATAGATATTTCAAAAGGCATTATACCTTTAATATTTTTTTCAAAAAACATCATATCAGTATATAAAACATCTTTTTTTGATATATCATCAACTATTTTACCTGTTGTTTTTAGTTTTGTAATGCCTATTATACCAAGTATAAATAATGATACTGTTATTACATATATTAAATTTCTACGATTAATGATTAAAAATTCAATTTTAGAAATAATTTTTTTAATTATTTTATTATCTAAATATTTGATTTGTTGCAGTTTAGGTGCTTTGGTATAACTAAATAAGATAGGCATTAAAAACATTGTAAGAAAAAATATAAACAAAATGTTAAGTGAAGCTATTACACCAAATTCTGCAAGTATAGAATTACGTGTAATGATAAAGGTTGCAAAGCCAACACCAGTAGTTATATTTGTTAAAAGTAACGGACCAAACATTTTTTGAATTGTCCTTGCCAGTGCTTTTATTTTATTATTATATATTTTGTATTCATTATGATATTTGTTTAATAAAAAGATACAATTTTCTATACCTATTATTATTAATAAAGGAGGAATAATCCCTGTTAGCATAGTGATTTTATATCCAAATATAGAAATTGTACCAAAAGCCCAAACAACACTAATACAAACAATAATTATTGGTATCAACGTAGCTCTGAAAGATTTAAAGAAAAAGAAAAGAGCTGTTGCAGAAATTAATATGGCTAATAATATAAATAATTTAAGTTCTTCTTCTGTTTTTTTTGTTGTAACAGTTCGTATGTAAGGTAGTCCTGAATAATGAACATCAATATCATGTTTATTCCCAAATTCTTCAATAGTATTTTTTATATCCATTACCAGACCAACTCTTTTTTTTGTATTAAGCACATTTTTATCAAGAGTAATAGCCATCATACTGGCATTTGTTGATTTGTTATACAACAAACCATCATAAACAGGAAATGATAAAATAATATCTTTTAAGCTGTCTAATTCATGCTGAGTTTTAGGTTTGTTTAAAATGATAGGTTTAAAATCAAATTTATGTGTTTTTGTATTCTTTACTAAATGATACATTCTTGCAACAGAAATTACTTCCTGAACTCCTTTAATATTTTCTAATTTGTTAGTCAGGTCATACCAGTCATTAAATTCTTTTAATTTATAAATCTTCTTATCCTGGATGCCAACAAAAAATACTGTTCCATCTTCACCAAATAATTTTTTGAATTTCTGATATTCAATATATGTAGAGTCAGTAGGAGGAAGCATTTGTGCCATATCATACGATAGCCGCACATCAAAAGCTTTGTATAACATAAATGCAGTTACCAATAAAATAACTGTCAGATTTATTAATCTCCTTTTTAAAATTAATCTAACTACAGATTTAAACATTGCTAAAAAAATATACTTTTAAATAAAAAACGAAAATACAATTTTAATTTGTAAAAATAATAATAAATATCTTCTCTGACATGGACAAGCCATAATAAATATTTAGAAACTTTTCTAAAATTTTAAACTTTGGAAAAGTTAATATTATAATCAGGAGCACCGTGTCATATATGAGTAGTTTGTTTACTATTATATTACAATAAACTAATCAATCAGGCAGTTGCCTTATTATTTTAGAAAGCTGGCTAATATAATGAATGAACTTTATTTGATTCTATTGGTCAAAATTAAAGACAAAATATTATGTATCTAATCGTTATATTTTTAGGGGATTTCTAATAATTGGTTTTGTATATGAAAGTGAGCGAAAAATATCAGTATGAGGCGG
>CAZOSY010000170.1:0-6193 GCA_964582565.1 uncultured Bacteroidales bacterium
AAGTGATTGCAAATAGTGAAGTCATTGATGAAATAAAAAAAGAAATTGAAAGATTGAAAAAAGCCAGCTTGTAACAATATATAAAAATAATAGCCGAAACAGTACCAAATTCAAGGATTGTATCCGCTTCAATTTTCTTGTAACTTGACAGGAAAGTGCCACGCAATCGGCTACATATTCTTATACTAAACATCAGAATATCTAAAAATCCAAAATCCACACGATATTAACAAAATCGGATAACTTATTAACAATCAGCAATTTAATCGGCAAAATATTTGTTTATGTCAATGTTTTCAGTTAGTTTTGCTATATGAAATTTATAAAAGGACAAAACAGAACACAAGTTTTTCTTTTTCCTGTCTCATTGGATGAATATTTTGACTATTTTTGTTCAAATACGACTAATTTTAAGACGTTCTGCCAAATTTAGTTTCTTTTAAATATTTGTAAATTAAATTTTGAGTATTGCTCAAATCGTTTTATTTTTGCAAAAATATTTATGAAATTTTGAAGGTTTTTAGACGCACTGCCGTTACCGCTAATGCTTAGGAGGCAACAATGATAAATATTAACTTAAAAATAAAAATAAAAATAAAATGAAAACAAAATTATTTAGTTTAATTTTTGGAATGCTTGTAATTTCTACTATTTATGCACAGGATTACCAGATCGGCTTTACAGGAACCGGTGCAAGTACAACTGTTGATTCAGTAAAAGTTGAAAACCTGACACAATGTACAAGTATAAATCTTAGCGCAAGCGATATATTGCACCTTGTCGCATCAGTGGGAATTAACGAATCTAATGCCGTAACTGGTAATAAGATGAGTATATATCCCAATCCCATGACAGATTTTTGTTTGTTTGACTTTGAAGCAACTATAAAAAGTAAAGCAACTATCGGACTATACGACATAGTCGGGAAAAGAATTTCACAAGTTCAGGAATTATTGACAAAAGGGCATCATACATACCAACTGAGTGGAATAAGCAACGGTATATATACACTGAGAGTTGAATCCGAGGCATATTCCTATAATTCAAAATTAATAAGCATTAATGCAACCTTGGAAAACATTGAATTAAAGCATATTGTAACAATTCCTGACATAGTTTTAACTGAGAGAAGAAATGGCTTAAAAAGTGAAAAATTATTAATAGACATGCAATATATTGCAGGCGATATATTGAAGTTGACAGGAAAATCAGGTGCTTTTAGCACTGTCGTTATGCTTGTCCCTACCAACAGCCAAACAGTAACTTTTACTTTTATTGCCTGCACTGATTCGGATGGCAATAACTATTCTATTGTGAAAATCGGGGAACAATGGTGGATGGCAGAGAACTTGAATTCTGAAACTTTTGCCACAATTACTAGCCCTCAGGCTTCAGGAACAAAATTTTGTATGGATATTAATGGACAGGAGGATACTACTTGTCCTATGGGAGGTTTGTATGAATGGGACAATCTTATGCAGGGAGCAAGCTTTTGTAACGGTACGGGAGCATATCCAAACGACCGATGCGATACTACTGTTCAGGGACTTTGTCCTAATGGATGGCATATCCCATCCCATTTCGAATGGAATACCCTGTCAGCAAATTCAGGTGATAATCCTTCAGATTTTCCATATAATATGTCTTTAGGTGTTTATGGCGTAGTAGAAGGAGGTAACTTAAAAGCAAAGTGTACAACATATTGGTGGGATCCTAATGAAGGTGCAACAAATAAAACAGGTTTTAGTGCAATTCCAGGAGGAGATACATGGGATAATGTATATGAAGATTTCGGCCAAAGTTCGTACTTCTGGACCAGTACTGCAACAGATTATTCTGTTTATTATACGCCCTGGGTTTATGCACTTAATTATTCTGTTTCTACTATTGGTCGTTCTGAATATGTAAAAGAAAATGGCTTTAGCGCACGTTGTGTTAAAGACTAATTTAATTATAACTTAATAAGAAAACCTGCCCGTAACAGCAAATATAGGTAATCTCCCCTTAAAAAAGATAAAATTTTATTATACACCTAAACATGCCAGTTGGCTGAACATGGCAGAAATAGAAATAAATATAATGTAAGAGGAATATTTAGACAGAAGAATTGAGAATGCAAATATTTTGAATGATGAAGTCAATGAATGGACTAAAGAGAAAAATAAGCAAAAGAAAAAAATTAAATAGGAGTTTATAAAACGTGATGCATATAGAAAATTATCACAGCATTATGTTTCATAATTAAATTGATATAATACTATTTAGCTTATTTAAACATTTGTTTTATTGATATAGTGGCTATAACGTAATAGTGTTTTATGCAAAAAAATAAAGATACAAAAGAAACTATTTTTAATTAAAATTAAATATTGGTTAAAAGCGATAATCTGAACACTAAAACGACCCTGAAATAATATTGAAACAAGTTCAACATAAAGTTCAGGATGATGTTGTTCAGCACAGTTTTTTGCATCTTGGATGTCTTTTTTTATTCATTGTAATAAAAATCCAAGATTAAATTCTCAATATTACTACATTTGTATGTTATTTTATGCACCGGTTTTTTTCCATTACACTTTATTTTATTATTACTTTCTGATTAATAACATCCTTTTTTGTTTTAAGTTTTATGTTGTATATACCCGAAGCATAATCAGATAATTTGATTTGTTTAATGTTATTATTTGGTTTAATTATTCCTGAAACAAGTATTTTACCATCAATGGAAATCAATGAATATTCAATATCTGTATCAATATTATCTAATTTAATATTAATAATATTATTAGCAGGATTAGGATAAATGCTTATTGTTCCATTTTTAAATTCTAAAATACCTACTGTAATAATATCTAATGTCTGAGATGGTCCTGTTCCGCATGAATTTGAAAGAGTTACTGTAATAGTGCCGGAATTTGAGCCAACAGTTGCAGAAATTGAATTTGTTGTGCTGGATCCTGTCCATCCTGTTGGTAATGACCATTCATAAGTTACACCATAAACATTTGTTACACTATATACTTCTATTGAGCCATCACTAGGTGTAGCATTTCCTGATATTGCACTTGGTTGTACCGGTATATCTTTTACAGTGATATAGCTTGTAATTGTTTTACTGTCAGAGCCATTACCATCGTCAGCTGTTAAAGTAACATCATAAATTCCTGATGTATTATAAGTTATAGTTGGATTTTTTAGTGTTGAAGAAGACGGAGTGCCTCCCGAAAAAGACCAGTCCCATGAAGTTGGAGTTCCTCCTGTAGTTAAATCAGTAAAATCTACTGTATTACCTGCACATAAACTATTTGGTATGCCGGAAAAATCAGCTTCTAAATTTGATGAACTTTTCCATTTCCATATACCTTTTGAAGTTGAACTTTCGTTAAACCAACCAGACCAGCCGGTAGAAGAATTAATAAAATCAACATATAAATGCTGTTCAGTATCAATAGAGTTCCACGAAGTGCCTCCATCTTCGCTAAAAGAAGACCCTGAAGCACCTGTTGCTGCTCCTGTTGAAAAAACAATATCGGTCCCTTCTATGTAACATAAACCGCTACTAAATACACTACCTGTTGTTGTAACAGTATTCCATAATGAACCACTATTTATAGTTTTATAAACAATATTATTGACATCAACAATTAATCCTGTATTGGCATCTTTAAATGATATATTCCCGCTCATGGTAGTACCACCAAAATCACTTATAGGCGATTGAAACACTTCAAAATTATAACCTTTATCTGATGAATGATATATTCTGCCTTTATTTGTTGTGAACCAAACATGATTTCCAACAACTTCAATTTGTGTTGTATATCCATATTCGCCGGATAGCGGGTCCGGAATGTTTGCACCTGGAACAGCAGTCCATGTAGTGCCTCCATTGGTTGTGGTATATAATTCAAACTCGCCGTTAATTGGGTCTCCCTGACAGAAACCATTATTAGCATCCCAAAAATGCACAACATTTGTAAACGAAGCAGCATTGGTGTATGTTGCAGAATTTTGACGCGTCCATGTTGTCCCGCCATTTATTGTCTTCCAGATACCTCCTGTTTGTCCTGCTGCATTAGGAAAAGCAGCTATCCATGCAATATCTGCATTAATAGCATAAATCATTGATATTCCCAGTGCTGTATTGCCTATATCTATTGTCCCGGGTGCCCATGTATCTCCTCCGTTTATAGTTTTGGTAAATTCCTGGACGTTTGCTCCTCCACCTGAACCATCGTAAGCTATAGCCCAGACAATATTATTATCAACAATAGAAATATAATTTATTCCTCTATTTGCTGTTGCAAATCCTGTAGCTTGCTCAATCCAGTTTCCATAAGGTGCAACCTGAACATTGATATAGTCAGTTTTTGTTTCAGTACCTGCGCTTTGTGAATTTGTAACTGTTAATAAAACAGTATATAAACCTATACTGCTATATGTAATTGCAGGTGGATTTTGTCCTGTATATGAGGCAGGAGCTCCTCCTGTAAACGTCCATTCCCAGCTCGTTATAGCATCTCCACCATCATTTGATAAATCTGTAAAAGTTACAGAAGAACCTACATTAATAGTTGTATTATTAGCAGAAAAATTAGCCGTAGGGTCTCCTGTAAGTGTGGACTGAACGCATTGCATAGCTGCATAAGCATCTATTCTGGGACCAATATTCTGATTGATATTAGCACCGCTACTTATCATACAGTTTTTAATTTCTGTAGGAGATAAAGAGGAATTTAAGCTTAACATTAATCCTGCCAATCCGGCTGCAAAAGGAGTGGACATTGATGTGCCTGACATTTTACCGTAATTATTTGCACTTGCTGTATATACTGTATTTAACAGTCCACCATTAGAAAATCCGCCTGGTGAAGCTATGTCAACCCATGGAGTTGAACCATTATAATTTGAAAAATATGAACGTGTGTCATCATCATCTACTGAGCCAACACATATTACATTGTCATATCCTCCGGGATAATTAATTGTTGTTACTCCATCATTACCTGCTGCTGCAAGAAATACTACATTTAGATAACTGTTTATCAGGTTTTGTGCAGAACTGTTATAACCAGTTCCTCCCCATGATAAGCTTACTACATTTGCTCCGTTTTGACATGCCCATTGAATACCATCATAACCATAATATACACTTTCGCTTGAGCCGTCATCAGGTGTACATTTCACTCCAATTAATTCAACATTTCCACCAAGAGAAGGCATTCCTGCGCCATTATTAATATCAGCAGTTGCAAGTCCTGCGCAGTGAGTTCCATGAGACCATGTAAAATCTGTGTTTGCATCTTCAGGCGGTGTAGCATCATCATCATTGTCAGCAACATCACGTTGAACATAAGTTGTAAGGTCACTATGACCACAAAATACTGCATTATCAACAATAGCTACTTTAATAGCATTATCTCCCAAGCTAATATCCCATGCCTGCTCTGCATTAACCAAGTCAAGATACCAGCTATAACTTGATTGACTGTAATAAGGGTCATTTGGAACAAAGCTTATTTTATAAATGGGTTCTTTTTCTGCATACTCAATAATGTCAAATAATTGTAAATTCCTGATAATATTATCAATTTCAGAATAATCACTAAAATATACCCTGAAAATTCGCATTAGTTTTGGAATTTTTGAATAATAACTAGGCCTTTCTAATTTTGTTACAGAATAATTTAAAAATACTGATTTTAAATCAGGATAATTATTTATGTCAGCAATTTTATTAGTTTCACTTTTTTTTATCAGGTTTTTAATAATGTAATCAGATTCAATATTTACATCATCTTTTAATTTAAACATTATTCTTCCGTCTAAATAATTTGGATTGTAAGTTTGTGCAAGTACATTAAACGTGAATAAAATACCTGTAAACAGGAATGTTAATTTTTTTAAGTTCATAATTTTTAGTTTTTAATTAAAAAAAATTTATAAAATATATCTGATATACAAATATACAAAATTAAAACTAATTTTTTTAATTCCAATAAATGTTTAATAAAAATTTACTAATATTATTTTGTTTTAGGTGGATAACAGGTTTTGTAAAGTCCTTAATATAATATAATTCAAAAAATATGTATGCTTTTTGATTAAGTTTACTTAAAAATTTTATTTTTGTAATTGTAACCTGAATAATTCACAAATTCATCCAAAAAGTTTGTAAATTACACATATTCAA